>NZ_DASQIX010000035.1:0-76522 GCF_035631355.1 Alloacidobacterium sp. | reverse complement strand
CAACCTTCGGTAAATAGCTCATCAATACTCCTTGTCAGCGGACAAAATGCACTTCGCTGCCCGCAAGCAAGAATATCCTATCCTCCTTACCTGGCCTGAGTTCACAACTTTTTGCAATTTGTTGCTTGTTTGTGACAAATCGCCCCGTCTGCTGTCCTATTCTCCAATCCAGTTGTCAGGGGTATCTTTCAGAAAGCGCTTATGGAACTGCACTTTCGAGACTGGTCTGAGCGGCCGCGAACCATTGTCCTGATGCTGGCAGTGATTCTGCCTGCTGCTGCCCTGATCCTGTTCGGAGTAATCCATCTCAGGTCCATACAGCGCGACAAGGCGATTGAGGCCGCCATTGAAAGAGAGTATCAGCAGGTCCTGGCCATTGCCGAAAAGCAGATTGATCAGCGTGCTTATGACATGGCGGAAGAAGCCGCGGCAAAATTTCCAGGCGCCAACAACTCAGAGGACATCGATTCATTCCTGACCGCGCATCCTGAAATGCCATATGCATTCCTGTGGACGGGAAAAGGCAGTCTTGAATTCCGGTCTCAGCCGGGTCGGATGCACGATCGCCAGTTCTGCGCTGAGAGCCAGGCGGTCTCTTCGGATTTCATGAGTTGGATGGACATCGAGGCGCCGACTTACATAGCAAGGCTGAAAAAAATTGAGGCGCATACCGGGAGACATGTTTATATGACAGACCATTCGGTCACCCGGGGCGACAAGATGCAATATCAGTCTCTGGTGCTCTTTCTTCCCCGCAGCACTGGGCCTGATGATCCTGCTCTTGCAGGCTTCATCTACGACACGGACTATCTGAAAAATACGTTCTTCCCGCAGGCGCTGAATGATCTGCTACCCGAACAGAGTGAAGGCGACACGTCTCATCCCCAGAAGGGGTTCATGGTCCATACGGAGAAAGACGATTACCCCTTCGCAACTTCTGCCTACTGGGACGGCGGAACTCCTGAAGTCGAGCGGCCATTTGAAAATGTCTTTCCCGGCCTAATTCTCGGAATCAAGCTGCGCGGCACCACGATTGCCGACATCAGCGCCCACTGGATACGGACCAACTTCCTCATTCTGGCCGCGCTCTCGCTGCTCATGGGCGCGGGAATGGTTCTAACCTACCGTAACGTCGCGCGCGAACTGGCACTAGCCAAGCTGAAATCTGATTTCGTCTCCAATGTCTCCCACGAGTTGCGCACGCCGCTCGCGCTCATCCGCCTCTATGCCGAAACACTGGAGCTAGGACGCATCTCCAACACAGGAAAACAGCAGGAGTATTATGAGATCATCCGCAAGGAAAGCGAGCGGCTGACCTCGCTCATCAACAACATTCTCGATTTCTCCCGCATTGAATCTGGCAAGAAGGAATACACCTTCCGCGAAACGAATGTGGCCGACCTGGTGCGGACCACGCTCGAATCCTACCGCTTTGAAATCGAGCAGAATGGCTTCCAGTTCGAGCAGAAAATTGACGACGTGCCGCTGCTGTATGTGGACCGCGAGGCGATTGCCCGCTCCCTGCTGAACCTAGTGAACAATGCGGTGAAATACTCGGCGAACGAAAAATATCTCCTTGTCCGGCTCTATCGCCACAACGACGGCGTCAACCTTGAAGTTGTTGACCACGGAATTGGGATTCCGGCCAAAGATCATCTGAAAATTTTCGAGAAGTTTTACCGCGTGGGTGACCCACTGGTGCATAACACCAAAGGCAGTGGATTGGGGCTCTCGCTGGTAGGACACATCGTAAAGGCCCACGGTGGCGAAGTAGCAGTGGAAAGCGTGCCTGGAAAAGGCAGCAAATTTACTATCACTTTGCCGCTGGTCGGCCAGGAGTGAATGGGGTGTTGATATGAAACAACAAGAGAAAACAAAAACGGCTGACGTATCCAAGCCGGCCCGGATTCTGGTCGTCGAGGACGAGCCCAACATGGTGGCCGGCCTGCGCGACAACTTTGAGTTTGAAGGCTACGAAGTCCTTACCGCGCGTGATGGCGTCGAAGGACTGGAGCGCGCGTTGCAGGACTCTCCGGATCTCGTCGTTCTCGACGTCATGATGCCGCGTATGAGCGGTCTGGAAGTATGCCGCCAGCTTCGTGCCAAACGCGCATCCATTCCTATCATCATGCTGACTGCCCGCGGTCAGGAAGTGGACAAGGTAGTCGGCCTCGAACTCGGCGCCGACGATTACGTCACCAAGCCGTTCTCGATTCGCGAACTGCTGGCCCGGGTGAAAGCCATCCTGCGCCGCAGCGCCGCTGTTCCCAAACAGCAGGAACAGCATTCTTTCGGCGATGTGGAAGTCGACCTCCATCGTCGCCGCGTGCTTAAGTCAGGCAAGGCCCTGGACATCTCGTCAAAAGAATTCGAGCTGCTGCAGTACTTCATCTGTCATTCCGGTGAAACTCTGAGCCGGGACCGCCTGCTCGAGGAAGTCTGGGGATACGAAAATTACCCAACCACGCGAACGGTAGATACGCATCTCGTCCGTCTGCGTCAAAAACTTGAGCCCGATCCTGAGCAACCACAGTATTTCCTCACCGTACACGGAACCGGTTACCGGTTCGTTGGTTAGAGCAATAGCAAACACCGGAATGAGGTGGACTTTGAGTGGAGAAACAGTGCTTCCGGAAATGGATGCGAGGTGGAGTGTCAGCGAGAACCGGCGAAACCGCAACTTCTCCTCAACGCCATTGCAGCCGTTGGAAATTCGTCTTCAGAACGAGCTGGATTCGCTCCGCCAGGAGAAGCTCGATCTTTATTCGCAGTTGTTTGAAGCCGGACAAATCCAGCGCAAACTGAGCGGCGCGCGCGAGCTGCGCCACGGCTGCCTTCAATTCGCCAGCGAGGTCTTTGCCGCGCGCTTTCTTTCCGGGGACTTCACCATGTTCCTGCAGCATGGCTCCAGAGTTCTTGCGGCGCACGGAGACATTGCCGGAAAAGGAATTCCAGCCGGGATGTGGTTCACGAACCTGGCTGGACTGTTGCAAAGTTATGGCTATCCGGATTCCGATCCGGCGGAAATCGCTTCGGAAGTGAATCGCCACCTGTGCTATTTGAGACCAGTCGCACCCTTTGCCACTGTATTTCTGGCGCAGGTTGATTGCGAGAGCGGCACTCTCACCTACTGCAATGCCGGCCATTTCCCACCAGTCCTGCTGCGCGGCGATGGGCAGGTAGAGTTGCTCGAATCCGGCGGCCCGCTGCTTGGCGCGATCGAAAGCGCAAAGTTCAGCTCCGCCGAGTTGATTCTTGGGCCCGGCGACACGCTTCTCGCATATTCCGACGGCGTTCTCGAATGCCGCAATGCCGCCGGAGAAGAGTTCGGCATGGAACGCCTAGCGGAGACTCTGCGTCTAACCCGGCAACCCTCACCTCGCGCCACCCTGATGGTGTTGCTGGCGGCACTGCAGGACTTCGCCAACGGCGGCCCCATCTGCGATGACGTCAGTCTCACGGTGATCCAGCGCAATACCCAACCATTGACACTGTCATCCTGACCCTGATTCGGCGCGATGTACAAGTATTGATGCTGTCATCCTGAGCAACGCGAAGGATCTGTTTTATCTTTGAGTGCGGCAATCTTGGGATGAAACGTAGATCCTTCCCTTCACTAGTTCCGGGCCAGGATGACACACCAATTTAACAGGAAGAATGATGAATAGAAGGTCGGATTTGGTGGAGCTAGTCGGGCTCGAACCGACGACCTCCTCGTTGCGAACGAGGCGCTCTCCCAGCTGAGCTATAGCCCCTTTTTCAGGCGGGAACCACTTCCTAAAGTTTAACAGCGCGTCGTGGATTCGCAAAGCCGCTCACGCCATCTCGGATGTTCGCGCAGCAGCTTTATGCACAGCAGCTTCAAGCGCATCCAGCAGGCTGCCAGATTGCTCCGCAGGCACCTGCCCCTGAGCCAGATCAGGCGAGCCGCCGCCGCGCAGGCCCCTGGCCGCAAGCGCTTCCTTCATCAGGTTTCCGGCGTGAAATTCCATATCGCCGCTGCGCGCCAGCACCACAAAAGCCAGCCCCTGCTGTTCTGACACAAGCAGCGCCACCGTCTGCGGGACAGAAGCTACGAGGCGCGACGCCAACAGCTTCACATAATCGGTGTCGCGGTCTGTGAAGACGCGCCGCACGAGCCGCAGATGATCGACAATCTGCTCTTCCACCGCCAGCTTGACCGCGTGATAAGTCGCAGCCTCTTCCCGAAGCTTATGCAGTTCTTTAGCGCTGGCTTTCGCATCCGCAACCAACCGCTCAATACCTGCTGGCACTTCAGAGCGCGGCGCCGAAAGAAACGAAGCGCTGCGCCTAAGGACTGAAAAATCCTGCCGCGCCGCAGCCACCGCTCGAAGACCGCAGGTAAACTCCACACGAACACCCTGCCGGACGCGTTCCACTCCGCGAACGAGCAGACCGCCAATCTGTCCGGTCGAACGGACATGTGTGCCGCCGCACGCGTTCAAATCACAATTGGCAATCTCGATCAGTCGTATTTCGCCATCGCGTTCCGGCAGCTTGCGCAGCGCGCCAGTAGCCAGCAATACCTCAGCCTCACTGCGATCAATCTTCCGCGCTGTTACCGCGCGGTCTTCCGCAATCAGCTCATTTGCGATACGCTCCACGCGCTCCAGGCTGTGTTGAGCAAGCGAGTTGACGGCAAGATCGATTGTCGATGATGTCTCGCCCAAGTGAAATGACACTGTAGGAGCCTGCAATTGCTGCACAAAGATCGCTGAGAGCAAATGCTGCCCGGAGTGCTGCTGCATATGGTCGAGCCGCCGCTGCCAGTCAATCTCACCCTTGACCTCAGTCCCGGCAAGAAGAGGCTTCAGCGTCTGGTGCCACACCTCGCCGTTCTCGTCTTCCTCGACAGCCGTCACCGGAACCTCCAGCACCGCTCCACTGCGGGAAATGGCAGTCAGAACACCGAGGTCATGCGGCTGTCCGCCGCTGGTTGGGTAAAAGGCAGTACTCTCCAGTGCCACCTGCCAGACAGACTGCCCATCGGAGCGTGAAAGCTCGCGGATATCGGTCACGCAGGAAGAAAAATTCCGCAAAAATGAATCGGAATAGTAGAGCCGTTCGGTCATGTTAAATATGCAAGTCGCTCAATTAAATAGTTTAACGAATTATTTATGACTAACCCGCCACGGTGCCGATCTGCCGAACAGCGTTTTATGTGAAAAATCTTGGTTTTTGTGGAGACTTTT
The DNA here is from genome assembly GCF_035631355.1 of Alloacidobacterium sp. Taxonomy (NCBI): domain Bacteria; kingdom Pseudomonadati; phylum Acidobacteriota; class Terriglobia; order Terriglobales; family Acidobacteriaceae; genus Alloacidobacterium; species Alloacidobacterium sp. Next base: position 71,309 of record NZ_DASQIX010000035.1, on the reverse strand, counting down.
CTAGAAAAACGGAGTTTGATAAATCAGGACGCAGTCTATGTTTTTCCGCCGTTGTAGCTACGTGTTGGCTTTTGCCCTGGCCTTTACCTGCGCTTCGGCCCGCGCGCAGCAGAGCGACGACTGGATTCCCCGCAACATGGACGCCGTCGGCCAGCACGCATCCTTCCGTACCGACTTTACCTTCGACCGCTCCATGTTGGCGCTGGCCAACAACTTCATCGAAGACGAGGACACACGCCGCGTCGTCGCCAAGCTCAACGGCATCTCTGTCCACTGCTACAAATTTTCTATGCCTGGCCTCTACGATCCCGGCAGTCTAGAGGCCGTCCGCCAACAGTACCGCGATCGTGGATGGAAGCATCTTGTCACCTCGGTCTCAAACCACGACCCGAGCAATCTGGGCAGAACTGACGTTTGGATACGTTTCGAACATGCCAATGTCGAAGGCGCAGTCGTCATGCTCGCCAGCCCTACCAACATCAATCTCATTGCTATCAATGGCACAGTCAGCCCACTCGATCTGCTGCACTTGCGCGGGCATTTCGGTATTCCCAGGTTTCAGGGCGGCCAACTGCAACAGACGCCTTAAGCCATAATCGAGGCATGTCCTCATCCAGCCCCAAACGTCCTGATGTTCCCCGCAACCTCAAGCCGTATTTTCTCTGCCTGCTCAAAAAAGGTCCACGCTGGAACATCACTGAAGGCAATGAAGACCTGATGCCGAAGTATCTCGCCTGGCTGCGCAGTGAAACCGAGGCCCGCCGCATCCTCTTCGCCGGTCCGGTAACTGACCGCGGCGACATCATCGGAATTGCGGTTCTCGCAGCTGACACTGCCGACGAGGCGTCAGCAATTGCTGATGCCAATCCTGGTATTGAATCCGGCCACTTCCTGGCCGAACTTCACCCATGTTTCCTGCCGGCGCTGGACGGCGTGAAGGTCGAATACTGAAGCAGCTCAATCAGCATTTTCCCAGGATTTGTCCGGATTGTACTCCGTCATGGCTGCGGCAAGCTTGGCTGTGTCCGGCCCAAGATCCTTTTGGTAGACAATCCCGTCCTGGTTCACGCAGAAAGTCATGACCCCGGAGTTGCGGTATTGCGCGGGATAAGCCACAAAGGCGAATCCGCGGGTAAGCTTGCCGTTCACCATGTAGTCGCGCGCACCGCCTTTGGCTGCAGGTCCTTGCTTCGTCAAAATGCGGTAGTAGTAGCCGTGGTATGGCGTTTGCTTGCCTTGCTGCACAGTGTAACCCTCGTTGGTTGCGGACACGAGCAGCGGTCCGATTGGACTCGGACCTTCTGCGCCGCTGGACTGCCAATACAATCCGTTGTGCTTGCCTTCATCGCTCAGGAACTTCAGCGCATAGTGCTTCGTTGTGTCGCCGTCGCGCGGCTCGGAAGCATAGTCATGTTGCGCGTCTACCAGACCATGCAGCGTATCGATTGCGTCGTTCTCATTCCTGCCTACTCGGCGATACAGGATTTCCTTCTTGCCCGCCTCGGAATCGAAATACCATGCGCCGCCGCTGTTCTTAACGATTGGAATAGGCAGTGGCCAGTTTTCTGCGCCAATGTAGAGAGTCGCGGTCTGATCAGGCTCGATAACGACGCGGTGCATCTGGTCATAGCGCTGGATGAAGTCTGTCCGCGCATTTTTGTCAGCAACTTCGTCTCCGGTGTGGATGATATCGTCGGTTCCCGAGCCAAGAATCTCATGCAATGCGCCGTTATCATTGGATTTGGCGGAGTTATAGAGAGCCAGAGCAGCCGCGCCTGGTGTTGCGAAGGTTTTCTCGCTGCCTTGTTGAGCCAAACACGAACAGGCGCTCAACAGAAAGCACAAGACAACAACATCTAATGTGATCCCGCGAGCGCGAGAAAGAAACGAAGTTCGGATTTGTTCCGTAGTCTGCATGAGAACCGTCTCCTGCACTGAAGTTCAAAATCACACTAGCTTGAAACTGTCAGCTACCTGCGCCCTCCGCGGTGAGGTTGCGGGCGCGAGGCATTGCCGCGATTTCCGCCGAAGTTTCCACCCTGCGGAGACCGATTTTCCGCCAGACTCTGCTGTCCGCGAGCGCTGTTGGTCCTGGCGTTGCCTCCTGGGCTGTAATTGCTGAAGGCGCCAGTATTGGTGCCCCGATCCGCTTGCTGCCCGTAGCCGCGCGCCGGATCACGTTGCTGCTGGTTGAAGTTGGGCCGATTCTGAGTTTGGTTGAGGTTCGCACGGCTCTGCGTGGGATTTGTGCCCGGGCGGTTTTGCTGATTCAGACCGCCACGATTCGCGTCATTCAGACCAGCTCGGTTCTGATTCTGATCGAATCTTGGCTGGCTGGCGCCACCCAACTGCTGGCGGTTGTTTTGCCCAGGATTGTTCCGATTGTTCTGAAACTGCTTCTGATCGTATTTCTGGTTGAAAGTCGGAGTACTGAAGTTCGAGTTGCGAGCGTTACTGTTGAAATTGTTGGCGCGGTAATTATTGTGATTGACGTTGTTGCGGTTGAAGTTCGCATTGTTGATGTTGTTCCGGTTGTAGTAGTTATTGCGGTTGACGAAAGTATTTGAATTGGAAATGTAGGTGTTGTGGTTGTAAACCACTGTCGAGTTATGCCACCCGCATCCCCATGAGTTATATCCCCATCCGCAGCATCCTCCGCTCATGGCTGCGCCAACCGCCATGCCAACGCCGAAGGAGATGAGGCTCGTTGCTACGAGATCGCCAGTGGAATAGCCGGGATACGCGGCAACGGGCGCGCCATATACGACTGTCGGATTGTAAGTCGGAACGTAGACTACATCCGGCTGAGACGGCTGAATCACAATCGTTTGCGCTGGAGGCTGCACGATAGTGGTTTGCGGCCCACTTGAAGCTACCTCTGGTGGAGGTGGTGCAGCACCGGGCGCTTGATTCTGAACAGATACGTTCTGTTGCGGTGTGTTCTTCAGGTTGCCGGCCGAGTATGCGCGCTCGCGCATCACCTGCACGGCATTCATCACGCTCTGCGGAACGTTCACGTATGCGTCACCGAGCGCCGATGTCCAGGACAGATTGGAAGACATCTGTTTCAGCACGTCGGGAAATTGTGTCAGGCCCTTGACGCTCGCGTCCCAGGTCTGCTGGTTGACAGCCTGCATCAACTGCTCGCCCTTGAGATTCGAGTTCTGCTGAAGCCACTGGTATGCCGCCGTAATCTGATCCGGGAAAGTGGAACCAGCCAACACCTGCGCCAGAAGATTATCGGGGAAGAGCGCAATCGGCGCGACAAGCTGATAAAGCTGGTCCGCGGTCGGCGTGGCATTCGTAGCGGCCGGCCCCTGCTGAGACTGATTCGGCGCAGACCCCTGCTTATTGCAGCCGTCCAGGCCGATGGTGCTGATGGTTAAACTCGCACACAGAAGAATAGACAACGCCTCTTGCCAAGTGGGCATGGATGAACTCCTGCCTGACGGCGACCAGCGAATCGGAAAGTGCGTTTTTCGCATTCCGAGGTAGTCGGCGCAATTTTACGCCCCTGCAAGACCATGAAATAGGAATGCTGGCAGGTTGAAAACTGGCAAATGTGACAGGTTCAGATTAAGATTTGCGATTTCACAGACTGTCTATAAGGAGCGTTTGGTTCTTAGACCAACCTTGGTACTAGTGCGACTTATACTGAATGGTCATCCCGACCCGTGCGAAGCGCAGCGGAAGGAATTGCAGGTATAGTCGCTACACTATTCCTAATCCGCTTATATCGTCTATGGAAGAAAAGAGGCGCGCGTTAACGCGCGCCATGCCTCTCTACAAATCTTCCGGCATAGCACTGTGCCAGAAAATCCTACCGCAGAATTAGAAACAACTTATAACGAATTCATATTCAACAGGAACTCATTGTTGTTTCGGGTCTTGCGCAGGTTGTCGACGAGAAGCTCCATTGCTTCAACCGGCGACAGCGGGTTAAGCACTTTGCGCAGCACCCAGATGCGGCTCAGGTCTTCCTTAGGGATGAGCAGTTCTTCCTTGCGCGTGCCCGAGCGCAGGATGTCGATGGCCGGAAAAACACGCTTGTCTACCAATTTGCGGTCAAGGATGATTTCCATGTTGCCCGTTCCCTTGAATTCTTCAAAGATCACTTCGTCCATGCGTGAGCCGGTATCGACGAGCGCGGTTGCGATGATGGTCAGCGAGCCGCCTTCTTCGATATTGCGGGCCGCGCCGAAGAAGCGCTTCGGCCGCTGCAGGGCGTTGGAATCGACGCCGCCCGAGAGGACTTTGCCTGATGGCGGAACGATAGTGTTGTAGGCGCGGGCGAGTCGCGTGATGGAGTCAAGCAGGATGACTACGTCGCGCTTGTGCTCGACCAGCCGCTTCGCCTTCTCGATGACCATTTCGGCCACCTGGACGTGACGGGCTGCCGGCTCGTCGAACGTCGAGCTGATGACTTCGCCCTTTACGGACCGCTGCATGTCAGTGACTTCTTCCGGGCGCTCGTCAATGAGCAGGACGATGAGGACGACTTCAGGATGGTTCGAGGTAATCGAGTTGGCGATGGCCTGCAGCAGCATGGTCTTGCCGGTACGTGGCGGGGCGACGATCAATCCGCGCTGACCTTTGCCGACAGGCGTGAGCAGGTCCATGACGCGGCCGCTGATGTTCTCGCGGACGGTTTCGCTCTTCAGACGTTCCTGCGGGTAAAGCGGCGTGAGGTTATCGAAAAGAATCTTGTTGCGCGTCTCTTCCGGCGACTCGAAGTTGATGGCCTCGATCTTGACCAGCGCAAAGTATTTCTCGCCTTCGTGTGGCGGGCGAACGTTGCCGCTGATGGTGTCGCCGGTCTTGAGGTCGAATTTGCGAATCTGTGACGGTGAAACGTAAATGTCATCCGGGCCGGGTAGGTAGTTGTAGTCCGGCGAGCGCAGGAAGCCGTAGCCGTCAGGCAGGATTTCGAGCACGCCTTCGGCGAAGATGTGGCCTTCTTTTTCGCTTTGCGCCTGCAGAATCTTGAAGATAAGGTCCTGCTTGCGGAGGCCGCTGGCCCCGGGAATTTCGAGCTGGCGCGCAATTTTGCTCAGTTCTGTGATGTTTTTTTCTTTCAGTTCGGAGATGGTCATTGTCACCTGCGGTGGGTAGGTTGTTGTGGGAGGTGTTTCTAAATGGAAGGAATCTCTTGATGTGGCAGAATGCGTCAGTTAAACGGTGGAAAGGAAGGCCACAGCAGGCCGCGCTTATGCTGCGCGGCGCTGCTGTTCAACCTTTGCCTTCTCCTCAACAAGCGGAGTTGCTGCTACAGGGTTCTGGTGGCGGAAGCGAACCATGACATCATTGGTGGTGTCCTGCACGCGCGTGTTCGGCTTATGCAGTTTACGGGTCGCTTTGGAAGCCAGTTGGCACAGCTGGTAGCGATTGGAAACGTGGGTCAGAGCCCCAAAGATCAGATCAGAACGCATAGTATTTCTCCTTCATATTCAGACAATTCCACGACCCGTCGCTTTAAATCCGGCAGTGGATCGTCGGCAAGTCGAAACACCCTTTGTCTGCAAGGGCTGAATTTCGTTTCGCTTCCTTTGGAAACTTCATTACTTAAGACGCATTTGCATGCGCCTTCGGTCAATTTTTTTTGCTCTTTTATTTGTTAGCTTTTCACACGGTGTATCGATTCCACCGGTGGTCTTTCGTGAATTAGCCAATTAAGCAACGTCGTTTCGCCAAGCGACAAAGAACATTTCCAGCCGCCTGGGCCAAAACCAATACATACTTGGATCTGGGATGAAAATGATTACGGCAGACGAGCGAATCAGATTTAAACTGGCTTTTCCCGCAGCCTCTTCATCGAAATCGACACCTATGAAGTTAAATGTGATGCACCCGAAGGTCAACACTTTTTTTCATATATTCAGCGGAGATTTTGTCCAATAAATTGTATGTTTTAAGGCTGAAGATTAGGTTGTCGTCTCTGCAAATCAACAAGCTCCATATATTTCAATGACTTGCGATCAGTTCCTCCATTTTTACGGCCCCTTTGGTCCTCTCGGCATCATAGTGCTCATGACTTTGCCCAGCGCGGACTCCCAATTGGGTAAGGCTACCCCGAAGGTTGACTTCAGCTTTTCATTGCAAAGGACAGAGTTGGCAGGTCGAATTGCTGGTGTTGAGTATTCGTTGGAAGAAATAGGGATAACCTGCGGTACTTTCGTCTCTTTCTGCCAATGATGCTCAGCGAAGATTTCATGTGCAAACCTGCACCAGGTCGTCTCACCGCCACATGTCATGTGATAAACGCCGGATTCAAATCCGTTTGCCAGCGCTTTGTCCACAATAGCGCGAGTTGCGTCGGCAATGGCGTGAGACGAGGTTGGCGCCCCAAACTGGTCGTCTACAATCTTTAACTGCTCATGTTCATGGCCCAGCCGCAGCATCGTGAGTAGGAAATTGTGTCCATGCGGCCCATACACCCAGCTGGTACGGAAGATCAGATACTTGCCGCCCACATCCTGAACTGCGCGCTCGCCTGCCAGCTTTGTCCGTCCATACGTGTTTAGCGGGTTTGTTCCGTCTTCTTCGATCCACGAAGACTTCTTTGACCCGTCAAAGACATAATCAGTCGAATAATGCACAAGGAGAGCATCGAGCTTCACCGCCTCTTCTCCCAGCACGCGGGGAGCATCGCAGTTGATTGTCATTGCCAACTCAGGCTCAGACTCGGCACGGTCAACCGCCGTATATGCGGCGGCATTCAGGATGATTGATGGCTTCACTGTGGAAATGATCGAGCGCAGATCTTCGGGACGAGAAAAATCGGCCGATTTGCGGACTAACGCACTCACCTCCCCGGCATTGGTAAAGCTGCGCTGCAATTCCACCCCAACCTGGCCACTCGCGCCAAAAATCAGAATGACTGGCCTCGGGCTCATGCGAATAACTCAGCCTCTTCGAATAATCGCCCCTGTTGGTCTTTTTCAGAGACAATGGCCTCCTGCAGTGAAACGGGCCAGGAAATTGCGGTTCTTGGATCATTCCATAGCAAGGTTCTCTCATCTACGGGCGAATAGTACTCCGTAACTTTGTAGGCAAAGCCGGCTGTCTCAGTCAAGGCGACAAAGCCGTGTCCAAAACCCTCTGGAATCCAGAACATACGCCCGTTCTCCTCGGAAAGCTCCACACCGAAATGCTTGCCGAAGGTCGATGAAGTACGGCGTAGATCAATGGCGACATCCCACACTGCGCCATGCGTTACGCGCACCAGCTTTCCTTGCGTGTTTTTGATCTGGTAGTGGATACCGCGCACAACGTTCTTCTTTGAGATAGAAAAATTGTCCTGCACCCAGCGCGTTGGCAGTCCGGCCTGCTGCATCAGACGTTCGTTGTAGGTCTCGCAGAAGGCGCCGCGCGCATCCCTGAAGATTCGCGGCTCAAGAACAAGAACCCCAGTCAATGACGTTTCGACGATGTTCATGCTTTAGGCGCCGCCCGAAGGGAAATTGGGTTCGTTGAGGAGTGACATAAGATATTGTCCGTATCCGCTCTTACGCACTGGCTGCGCCAACGCCTCAAGCTGCTCTGACGTAATGTATCCGGAGCGAAAAGCGATTTCCTCTGGGCAGGCGATCTTCAGGCCCTGGCGCCGCTCAATGGTCTGAATAAAAAGCCCAGCCTCGAAGAGGGAGTCGTGCGTTCCCGTATCAAGCCATGCCATTCCGCGGCTCATCAACTCTACATCGAGCGTGCCTCTGCTGAGATAGCAGCGGTTCAGATCCGTAATTTCCAACTCCCCACGCGGCGAGGGCTTAAGCGCAGCAGCAAGGTGTACTACATCGTTATCATAGAAATAAAGGCCAGTCACGGCGTAACGCGACTTCGGAGTCTGCGGCTTTTCCTCAAGGCTGATGGCGCGGCCCCGCTTATTAAATTCGACGACGCCATATCGTTCCGGATCGTGCACGGGATAGGCAAAAACCGTCGCACCCTTCGTTTTGTTCGCGGCTTTCACCAATTGCGCAGAAAGCGATTGACCGTAAAAAATGTTGTCTCCCAGAACCAGCGCGCAGGGGTCAGCGCCGATGAAATCTTTGCCGATGATGAATGCCTGCGCCAGCCCGTCAGGGCTGGGCTGCACGGCATAGGAAAGCTGAAGTCCCCATTGCGATCCGCTGCCCAACAGGTCTGCGAAGCGCGATGTATCCTGCGGCGTTGAGATGATCAGAATCTCCCGGATGCCCGCGAGCATAAGCGTAGTCAGCGGGTAATAGATCATCGGTTTGTCATACACCGGCAGAAGTTGCTTGGAGATGACATGCGTGACCGGATAGAGGCGCGTTCCCGATCCTCCTGCGAGCACAATTCCCTTCATCGTGCGACACGCTCCGAGTAATTGGTTTCAATCCATTGCAGGTAAGCGCCGGAGCGCACATTTTCGACCCAGTCCTGGTTTGCGAGGTACCATTCCACAGTTTTGCGAATACCGGATTCGAACCGCTCCGCAGGTTCCCATCCAAGTTCCCGCTTGATCTTGCTTGCGTTGATCGCATAGCGCCGGTCGTGGCCGGGACGGTCGGTCACATAGGAAATCAATTTTCTGCGCGGACCGATGGCCGCGCTCGGCGCAAGCTCATCCAGAAGGTCGCAAATGGTGGTCACGACATCAATGTTCCTGCGCTCGCTGGAGCCGCCGATGTTGTAGGTTTCACCCAGCCTGCCGCGCTCAAGCACTGCTCGGATTGCCGAACAGTGCTCCTCCACAAACAACCAGTCGCGAACGTTTTTCCCGTCACCATAAACAGGCAATTGCTTGCCATTTAGGCTGTTGAGAATCATGAGCGGGATCAGCTTTTCCGGAAATTGGTATGGACCATAGTTGTTCGAGCAATTCGTCGTGAGGACTGGCAGACCGTAGGTATGGAAATACGCACGGATCAGGTGGTCAGAGGCGGCCTTCGACGCGGCATACGGGCTATTCGGGGCATACGGCGTTGTTTCGGAAAATGCGGGATCATCCGGCGCAAGCGAGCCGTAGACTTCGTCCGTGGAAACGTGCAGGAAGCGAAATGCTTTCTTTTCGTCCGCGTTCAGCCCTGCATAATATGCGCGCGCGGCTTGCAGCAGGGCAAACGTACCGAACACGTTCGTCTTGATAAAAGCGTCCGGTTCGACGATGGATCGGTCCACGTGACTTTCTGCGGCAAAGTGGATGATGGCCCTTGGCTTATGCTCACGTAGAAGCCTGCCGACCAGAACATCATCTGCTATGCTGCCGTGCACGAAAATGTGGCGAGGATCGTCATCGAGAGAGATCAGGTTGTTGCGATTCCCAGCATAGGTCAGGCTGTCCAGATTGATGACTGTGGAAGCGGCTTCCTTAAGCCACGTAAGTACGAAATTAGAACCGATAAAGCCGGCGCCGCCTGTTACCAGGATCGAATCGTTTTTGTTCATCATTTCAGGCTGTTTTCTTGGTCCAAAGTGCTCTGCGAAGGATAGCCAGGCGCTGACTTTGCTCCGGGTCTTGCCGCAATCGCGCCATCCCCTCCTGGAGAAAAGCAGCAAAGACACCGATGAGCAATCCAAAGATAGTCGCGATCAAAGTAATCAGGCCGCGCTTGGGAGAGGACTTGTAATCCGGGACGATCGCCGGGTCCACCACTTGAATCAATGCCCCCTCTTTTGCTTCATCCAGCTTGGCAAGTTCGTATTGACGCGCGAGGATCTCAAAGATCGTTTCGTAATACTTTACGTCGCGCAGCTTGCGGACATATTCAATCCCCGCCTGCGGGACCTGCCCCTTGGGGACGATTAACCCAGCACCATTGTCATCGACATTGCCACCAAGCTTGGCTAATTGCGCGCGCATGGAGTCCAGCTCCTCTTGCGCCTGCACTACATCGGAGTTTTGTCCAGTCGCATAGGTGCGCATAGCCTGGAGCTGCACTTCCTTGGCTGTAATCTGTGCGCGGAGCGCGGCAGCAGACTCAATCAGGGCGCGCGCCTGGCTGCTGAGCTCGATCATTCCTGTCTTTTGCTCGGTTGTTTTCAGCGCTTCTTCCGCGTTCCCCAGATTGTTTTTGGCTTGCTCCAGTTGTTGCTCGAAAAAGAGCCTGCGCTGCCCTGCCTCGCCAATGGCAAGGTGTTGTGAGAGTTGACGGTACTCGTCCACATAAGCATTGGCCATTTCCGCCGCGCGTTTAGGGTCTTTGTCCTCTACGGAAATGCGGATCAGGTTGTCCTTCGTGCCGGCCTCCACTGTCGCATGGCTTTCAAAGGCTTTTCGCGCTGTCGACATGTATTTCTGACGGTATTCCGTCATCAAGCCGAACCGCTGGATCATCGCGTCTTCCACTGTGCGGCTCTTGAACATCGCCACATACATGTCGTTCGGATTCTTTATCCCCATTGTGGACCCAGCCAGAGCGCCCAACGAACCAAGACTCCCGATTTGTGACATGATTGCCGAGCTGAGCGACGAATTCTGTTGTGGCGGCAAAACCGTCGTGGTTGCAGTGTAATTTTTGGGCAGCAATAGTGAAATCAGCAGCGCAATTAACCCACAACCCACAGTGATCTTTATGATCAGCCATTTCCGCCGGGCCATGACAATGCAGAGATCAAGCAGCGATATTTCGTCATTCTGCTCTACCTGATCTCTCTCAGATGGGAGGAGCGGCTCTGATTCCACCTGCCGAACATCAGTCGTCGTTATATTCATTCCCTGGGCTTCTACCCTCGGCCTTGCCGCTGGAATCGCGACATCGGCCATGGCTTGATTCTACCCGCAAGGACAGTTTCTTCCCAAGCACGTTCCACGCAATACGACTAACCACACTCAACAACTTAGACGAAAGCGATGCGCGGAGAAATCAGCACCTTAAGACATCTTCCCCGGGTGGCCGGTGACATCGCCGTTTCCATCGGCGTCCGAGGTATGGCCGCGCGTGGCCCAGAGAATGGCGACTACGAACACAACGGCAAACAGAATAAGCGCACCTACAGTACTCGGCATAGTTCGCCTCCTGACCCATTATGAGCGCAAAGGGCGCCAGCGGGGTTGCGTGAATTTTCATCAGACTTCATTCAGGCTGTTACTCTGCTTTCCGCCTTAATCCTATGCGTGCTATCCTCAAGACACGCAGAGATAGCATGCGCACCGACAGGCAGATCACCGTTGTGAGCCCAGCCTTCAGATTTCACTTCTGGAGCCAGACCTTTGCGCGTGCCATTGCTCCCCGCAAGCACCTCCGCGTTCTGCCTACCCGGACGCGACCTAGTCTCTTCGGCAGCGATTAGTCGCCGCTGCCCGTGACGCTCGACCCGCGCTCCCGGCAAAAATCCATCTAAAGCCAGCCGCGTCAGTGTCATGCCGGAAGAAAGACTTCTCCAGCACAGCCCGTTTTGCCGCCCATTTCGCGGCGTTCAGAAATCGAAACCCAGGCTGAAGGCCCTACAAGGATAAAAGATATGCAGTCGAAAGAGATTCTGAGCAAATTTGGCCCGAAACTCAAGAGCGCGCTTCCCGGTCCGAATGCGAAGCGCATTGTTGCGGACGACGACCGCCTCATCTCGCCCAGTTATACGCGCTCCTATCCGATGGTGGCGAAGCGCGGGCGCGGAGTGCGCGTGGAAGACGTTGACGGCAACGAGTTCCTCGATTTTGCCGCCGGCATTGCGGTCACTTCGACCGGCCATTGCCATCCGGAAGTCGTTGCCGCCATACAAAAGCAGGCCGCTGAACTGATTCACATTTCCGGCACAGATTTCTATTACGAGTCGCTGGTTACGCTGTCTGAGCGCCTCTCGGCCATTGCTCCCATGCCAGGGCCGCATCGCTTTTACTATGGCAACTCGGGCGCGGAAGCCATTGAATGCGCGCTGAAAATCGCCCGCTACCATACGCAGCGCCAGAACGTGATCGCCTTTTTCGGCGCATTCCACGGACGCACCATGGGCGCGCTTTCACTTACAGCGTCGAAGCCGCAGCAGCGCCGTCGTTTCTCACCGCTGGTTCCCGGCGTGACCCATGTGCGCTATCCCTATGCATATCGCGGTTGCAGCGGCGGTCCGCAGGAAGAAGAACAATTCGCGCTCGGCTGCGCCCGCTACATCGAAGAAAAGCTTTTCAAGACAACGCTCGCGCCGGAAGAAGTGGCCGCGATCTTCGTTGAACCGATCCAGGGCGAAGGCGGATACGTCGTTGCGCCGAGCATCTTCCTGCAGGAGCTGCGCCGCATTTGCGATAAGCACGGCATTCTGCTGGTTGCCGACGAGGTTCAGTCAGGCGCTGGACGCACTGGCAAGTGGTGGGCCATCGAGCACTCCGGCGTGCAGCCCGATATCGTCTGCATGGCAAAGGGCATCGCTTCCGGAATGCCCCTGGGCGTCTGCATGACGCGCGCCGAGATCATGGACTGGAAACCCGGCTCGCACGCTTCGACCTTCGGCGGAAACCCTGTTTCCATCGCAGCAGCTCTCGCTACAATGAACATTCTCGAGCGCGAAGGAATCGTCAACGCTGCGAACAGCGGCAAGCAGATTTTCGGTCGCCTGCGCGACTGGCCGGCAAAACATGCCGTCGTAGGTGACGTACGCGGACGCGGTCTGATGATCGGCATCGAGATCGTCAAAGACCAGAACACGCGCGAAGTTGCCGGGCAATGGCGCGACCGCATTGTTGAATTGGCCTTTGAGCGTGGACTGCTGATTCTCGGCTGCGGCGAGACATCCATTCGGCTTGCGCCGCCCCTCATCGTAAACGAGCACGAAACCGCCATTGCGCTCGACATTCTGGAAGAGTGCATTTCACAACTTGAAAGTGAACAGAATGTATCGAGGGCGCTCGCTGGTTCTGCCGTGTAAGATGTGAAGCCAGAGACCGCAGGGTCTCTGGCTGTTTTCTCGGTTCAGGCCCGTTTGCATCATCCTTCTCGCTGGAGAAGTCGCCATGATTACACGTCTATGGCAGGGCTACACCACTCCTGAAAACGCTGACGCATATGAGGCCTTCATCCGCGCCGAAATCTTCCCAAAACTTCATGAAGTCCGTGGATTCCTCGGCGGCAAGCTGCTGCGCCGCGAACTTTTCCAGGAAGTAGAATTCGTCGCGCTTACCCATTTTGCTTCACTCGAATCGGTGCGCGCCGCGGCGGGCGAGGAATACGGCTACATCATCATTCCCGAAGCGGGGAGGAAATTACTTTCACGCTTTGACCAGCGCGTTGCAGTCTATGAGGTTGTCGTTGAGGCAGCCCCGAACTGACGCCATTTTATTTTCGCAGCGCCTGTCTTCGAAAAAGTACGCCCGCCGCCAGGAACAAAAGTGATATCGCAATCGCCAGAAGCGCATGCCCGAGCGACCCGGCGTGCAGATGCAGAGCGGCGTCAATCCACCATACCACCGCTCCCACGAACCAGATGATGTAAGAATGCTCCCGCACCTGATTTCTATTTTGATGCAGCAGGCCGAAAGGATGTCGTGCCTGGCTCTAAATCCGCACCAGCTCCTGTTGAATTCGCCCCGTTACTTCCGCCTTGTCGCGCGAGGTCATCATGTTGATTTCGCTGCGGACCCCAAATTCCGGCAAGTAAATGCCCGGCTCCACAGAGAAGCAGGTGAATGGCAGAATCCGGCGCTCGTCATGCGTCTCCAGGTTATCGAGATGCGCCCCATTGCCATGCAATTCGGTTCCGATATTGTGACCAGTCCGGTGCGTGAAATACGCCGCGAATCCCGCCTCGCAAATAACGTTGCGGGCCGCATCATCGGCCTGCCACCCTGCAATCGCTTCTTTCTGAGCAAACGCGCCCTGCACAGCCCGGATGGCCGCATCCCGCGCATTTTTTACCGTTGCAAATATCTGCTGCTCGCGCTCGGAAGGTTCTCGTCCCACCACGCCCGTCCAGGTAATGTCGTACCAGCATGTTCCTTGTCTGTTCATGCGCGACCAGATGTCAATCAGCAGAAAGTCGCCGCTCTTGATCTGGCGCGAACGCGACGCGGTCGGCTCGTAGTGAGAATCCGAAGAATTTTCATTCACAGAAACGTTGGGGCCGTTCTCCGTCACCATCCCCGCACGTTCGATGGCCTGCTGAAACCACGTCATCATTTCGTATTCAGTTACGCCACTCTTCAGTCTGCGTTCAATGGCGCGAAATCCTTCCGCCAGAATCTCATCGAGCGCCTTCTGCGCCTCATAGTGGCTGGCAATCTGTTCTTGAGAAAGCACCGCCTCAAACTGGCTCACAAGATCGGCAGAGCTTACGATGATCTTGCCCATCTCGCGCAGCAGTTCCACCGTTCCCGCGTCGACCATCGAGACGTACATAATCGCATTCCCCGGCGAATACTGCATGGCGATGCGGTGATAGGGCGCAAGCATTGTCTCCAGCCCACCCTGCAATTCTTGCCAGGAGGAGTACTGCGTCTTCGCACCAGAGAGCGAATCCAACCGGCCCTGCTCGATGCGATGCACCAGCTTGTGCGGTTCGCCCTGCGCCGGAACAACGTAATACCAGCGGCGCGTGACATGCGCGTGCGGGTCGAGGCCGAGGATGCGCTCTGCTATAGGATCGCGGTGATGGTGGTCGTAAAAGAGCCATGCGTCCAGCTTGAGATCGCGTAGCGCGGATTGAATTTCTGAGAGGTCCATGGTCGAAGCAAAAGTCTATCGGAATTGGGGCGCGAAAGTCAGGCAATCACACGCAAATAGTCAGGACGGTCCGCAATCGTGCGATGTCGGAACGAGCGCACAATTGCCCTGTCCCTCAGAAAGAACACACCCGGCATCTGGGAGGCATCCTCGCGCAGTAAGCCGATGCCATGCCGGACCAGCGCGCCCTGCAGCAACGCTTTCCAAACAGAGGGTTGAAAAGCAGTCCGCAGCAAGGAAACACGCGCCAGCGAAAAAACAGGATTTCGATAGAAGGAGCCGTCGGGATTGCTGATACGTTCCCCGCTGGAAAGACCATAGTAGTCGAAGTAGGGCTTTGCCCTTTCTGGCGTTCCCAGATGGACAAACACCGACTGCACGCCATGTTCCGTCAGCGCGCCGTGAACTTTCGAAACATCATCGATGGCTTGCCGGCAGAACGAGCATCCAAAGTGCCGCAGGAAAATGAGCAACACTGGACTGGCGTCCAGCAGTTCCAGCAGCGTCCTATCCGATTCTGTCCGCACACCAGCGAACGCCACCGCAATCTTTTCTTTCCGCTCTTTAACGTCTGCTTCCAGATACATGAAAATTGCCTGTGCTGTATTTTATGCCTGCGCTGGTGCTAGTTTGGTCGAAGCATTTCCGGAGGATGCAGCATGGAGATATCGCGACGCAATTTGTGCCAAACCTTACCCCTGATCATCGGCTCACTTACGGCGGATAGTCTCGCGCAATCCACGACCAATCAGCCTATTCCATCTTTCGCCCTGCCTTTCGACCAGATGAAGCCGCACACGAATGGCGGCAGCACGGGGCGTCCCATTCTTAACGGGATCACGAATTCCGGGGCACACCTTGAAGTCCACGAAACCGTGCTCGCCCCCGGCGCTGCGCCTCATCCACCCCATCACCATGTGCATGAAGAACTCTTTCTGCTCTCGAAGGGAACAATTGAAGTCACGATCGGCGGCAAGAGTACAACCATCGGCCCTGGCTCTGCTGCTTTCATTCACTCGGGCGAGGAGCACGGCGTCCGCAACACGGGCAGCGAGGCGGCGCAGTATTTCGTCGTGGCCATTGGAACTGAGGCATAAAAGCGTTCGTTCATTACGCTACAATCAGGACTTCGCATCGCAAGGAGTTCTCGTTGCAGCACTCAAATTCCCTTCTGTCTGAAATAGGCCTGAACCCGATGACGAAAATCAAGACGGCACTCAAACGCCACGTGCTTTTGCTGACTCTCTCGCCCTTTATCCTTACCGCAATTGTAAAAGCGCAGGATCCCGGCAAGGCACTTGCTACAAACCGGGGAAATACTTATGTCCTGCACAACAATACGATTGAAGCTGCCTGGACAATGGCGGATAACCGATTAGCCACCGTCACAGTCACAGACAAAGAGCACAAGACGCTGCTGTTGCTTTCTGATCCGTTCGCGCTCCTGCTCAAAGACGGCACCATTTATAAGACCAGTAACCTGCAAATCGACGGCAAGCCGCAAATGCAGGCCCTCACGCCGGATTCAGGAGCATCGCGCTATTCCGATGGCCTCGCCGGCGAGCAATCCACTCTGCCGCTTGTAAGCAGCGACGGCAATCTTCACCTGACGTGGTCGGTTGTTTTGCGCGACGGTTCGCACTACATTCGGCAGTTCGTTACCGCGACTGCGGGCGCGCACGACGTGCCTATCAGCCACGTGCAGCTTATTGACTTGAATCTACCCGACGCGCGGGTGGTCGGCTCGGTCAAAGGCTCCCCCATTGTTCAGGGCAATTTCTTCCTCGGCTTCGAGCATCCGCTCTCTGACAGCAAAGTCTCGAACGACCGCGCAACCGCATGGATCGACCGTGATCTACCGCTTAAAGCAGGGCAGTCTGTTACATATTCATCTGTCATTGGCGTCGTGCAGACTGGGCAGCTTCGCCGCGATTTCCTGAGATACATCGAGCGCGAGCGTGCTCATCCCTATCGCACCTTTCTGCACTACAACTCCTGGTACGATCTCGGCTACTTCAATCCCTATGACCAAGACGGCGCGCTCGACCGCATCAATACTTTCGGGCGCGAACTGCATGAGAAGCGCGGCGTCACACTGGATTCATTTCTCTTCGATGACGGCTGGGACGATCATGCCTCCTTGTGGAGCTTCAACAAAGGCTTCCCGAACGGCTTCACGCCGGTGCGCGAAGCGGCTCAGAAATACGGGGCAGAGCCCGGCATCTGGATGTCGCCGTGGGGCGGTTATGACGGCCCAAAGAAGGAGCGCATTCAGTATGGCAGACAGCAGGGCTTTGAGATTGTTGACAACGGTTTCGCTCTCTCTGGCCCCAAATACTACGCGCGTTTCCGGGATGTCTGCATGGAAATGGTCAGCAAGTACGGCGTTAATCAGTTCAAGTTCGATGGCACAGGAAATGCCAACAGCGTCTTCTCCGGAAGCGCGTTCGACAGCGATTTCTCCGCGGCCATTCATCTCATTGGCGAACTGCGTGCGGTCAAGCCGGACATCTACATCAATCTGACCACCGGTACGTATCCATCGCCGTTCTGGCTTCTCTACGCCGATTCGATCTGGCGTGGCGGCGATGACGACAATGTGGCCGGAATTGGCCCCTATCGCGAGCGCTGGATCACTTATCGCGATGCCATTACCTATCAGAAAGTAGTACAGGCAGGTCCGCTCTATCCTCTCAACTCGCTCATGCTGCATGGATTGATTTACGCTCAGCACCATAAGCAATTGAGCAAGGACCCGGACAACGACTTTCGTAATGAAATTCACGACTACTTCGGCACCGGCACCCAATTGCAGGAGATGTACATCACGCCATCTTTGCTCACGCAGGCAAACTGGGACGACCTGGCCGAGGCGGCGAAGTGGTCGCGCGCCAACGCCGATGTGCTCAAAGATACACACTGGATTGGCGGCGACCCGGCATGGCTTGAAGTTTACGGATGGGCCTCATGGACGCCGAAGAAAGGCATTCTCGTGCTGCGTAATCCCAGCGACAAGCCGCAGAGCATTCACATCGACATTCAGGACGCGTTCGAGCTTCCAACTGACGCACAGCAGAGCTACACGGCGAAAAGCCCGTGGAAGGATGATGCAGGGAAGCCGGCCATCGAGCTGCAAGCGCATCTTCCGCATGAATTCCAGCTTGCTCCGTTCGAAGTGTTAACGCTCGACGTGACCCCGAAGTAACATATTATTTTACGACACACGAGGAAGCTCCATGCAGCTTCTGCTCCAGCAATCGCGGCATCAGGAATTGAAAGAACTGGTCTGAATCAGAGTTGAGACAAACATTCACATTCGCTGTGCCTGGACCTTCACGGGTAAAACCCTCGTCATCCACGTCGATATGCAATGGTGTTGCGGGGCACAGTTCCGGCTTGATCGCGTACGCAGCAGCCATCACATCGAACATTGTCGGTGTCGCCTGATGCGTCGCTCTCTGCCACTCCGCCGTAAGCACCTGCAAAGAATCGGTAAGTGGAGTGCTCACTGTGGTCAGCATCCCACGTTTCACTTCATCGAATTTCAGTTGTGTCGAATCGAGCGGCATCATGTAGATTGGTACACCTGACTGTATGAGCTTCTGCGCCGCTTCCGGAGCCATGGCGATGTTGTACTCCGCATCCGCGGGACGCGGTGCAGTGCCGACAACTCCGAATTCGTCATAGCCACGGCGGATCGATCCGCCCATCATCACAACGCGCTTCAGCTTTTTGAAGGTCACCGGGTCGCGGTCAATCGCCGCGCCGATGTTCGTAAGCGGCGCAATCGCGATCAGCGTAATCTCACCGGGATTTTTCCGAATCTGACCAAGGAGAAAATCTACCGCGTCCGCATGTGTATGCGTTTCACCCGCCTTTGCCCATGCCTCCTGCGAAAACGTAGTCTTACTCGCCGTTTTCACTCCAGTTGTAACAGGAATATCACTCCGTCCGGCCTCACACAGCAGGCGGTCCAACATGCGGCTACGCAACTCCGTGTCGCCCCACGCCGACGTAACACCGAGAATCTTCAGCTCCGGACTTGATAACACCAGACTGACGGCAAAAGCGTCGTCGATATCGTCGCCGATGTCTGTGTCAATGATGACTTTCTGCTGCTGCGCGAACGCGCCGATGCAAACCACAAAACACGCCGCGAATACCTTCAACCACCTACTGATTGACATACTTCTCCAGCCACTTCAGCTCTTCGCGCACCTTGATGTAGCCATGCCAGGGGTTTTTGTCGAGGCCATGCCCCTCGCCCGGGAACGCAAGAAAACTATGCGGGACGTGAATCTGCTGAAACGCCCGTTCCATCAGCACATCCTCAAGAAAGCTGACGCGCACATCGGCATTGCCGCCGACAAGGTGCGTTGGCGTCTTCACCTTGTTGAATTGGAACAACGCGGCTTCAGACTGATACAGCTTCGGGTTCTCCCAGGGAGTGCCGCCGAGATACCAGGCGTCGTCGAACGTCTCATCGTCATTGCCCCAGTTGGCTGCATGCTCTACGGCACCCGCGCCGGTCACCGCCGCCTTGAAGCGCGTCGTCTGCGTGATCAGCCAGTTCGTCATGTAGCCGCCATAGCTGTATCCGCCAATCGTCAGGCGATCAGGGTCGGCGATGCCGTCCTTCACCAGCGCATCCACGCCCGTAAGGATGTCTCTGCCGGGGACGGAAACCAGATGCGGCTCGATCTGCAGCATGAACTCGTCACCATAGCCGCTCGATCCGCGATAGTTCGGACGAAAGACCAGCCATCCGTTCGCCGCTGCCAGCGTTGCCCAGTCATACCAGTCCGCGCCAAAGCGGTTGCCATCCGCATCCGCAGGGCCGCCGTGAATCAGCGTTAACATGCGCAGGTGTTTTGCGCCTTTCTTGCCCGGAGGATAGATCAGCACGCCTTCAATCTCTGTGCCGTCGTCGGACTTCCACTTGTATGTCGTCCACTCAGGCGGCGCCCGCTCATGGAAGATTGGATTGAAGCTCGTTACAGCCTTCGCATTTCCTAAAGAACTATCGGCATCGGCAACAAATGCCTGTGTGGGATCGTTGATGGTCGAGTGGAGCACAATCAGTCTGTGCCCTTGCCTCGCCGCGTCCAGGCCGGAATATGTTCCGGAAACTCCGCTCAGTTCTTCCACCCTGCTGCCGTCAATTTTGTAGAGCTGCTGCTGTGTGCCCGTCAGCCCTTCAGCAATGACGCTTCCATCGCTATTGATTGTGAATTCTTCCAGTGATCCTTTGAAGTCCGCGCCCAGTCTGTCTACCTTCCCGCTTGTCGGATCGATCACATACAAGCGCCCCTGCACATCCTGATACTTACCCTCAAGCGAGCCGGCACCTGCGCGGACATTGAAATAGAGCCGCTTACCATCAGGTCCCCAATGAAGGCCGCTTTCGACAGCCTGATTGTGCGTCAATTGCTTCGCCTCGCCGCTGTCCGGACTCGCAAGAAAAATTTCGCTCGCTTCCGTGCCCTCCATCCGATGCGAGACCGATTCCGTCTCGAATGCGATCTGTTGCGATGCTACCGCTATTTCGGAAATTTCCCGGTCATTCTTCGTCAGGACTTTGGCGGCCTTCGGCAGCGCAGAGTCATCATCATCCTCTTTCTCCTTCTTCGCTGCGACCTTCGGTCCTGGAATCTTCTGCGCTCCGGCAATCGCATCCTGCAGCGAAATCGCCAGCAGCACGTCCCCCCGCTCCTGCTCACGCCACCGGATCACATCCTTCCACTCCTCCTTGCGTGCATCTTTTTGCGCTTTCGTCAGCGGCTCCTCGACTGCAAAGAATATTTTCGTTCCATCCGCTGACCAGGCAAACGTATGCGCGTCGAGCTTCTCCTCATACAGGGGAAATGCCTCGCCGCCGGTGGTGGAAATCAACCACACACGCTCCGTGCTGTCCTTGTCATCGTCTTTGGCATCAGTGTCTTCATCGCCCAATTCGCGCGACGAGATAAAGGCAACGTATTTCCCATCCGGAGACCACGCGGGCTGTGAGTCGTACCCGGACTGCGTCAGCTGTACAGTCGCGCCGGTCTTTTGCTGCCACAGCCACAGGTCGTCGCGGAAACGGTCGTGCTCCCAGTCCGGCGATGATGTCCAGATAACTGCTGCCTGCCCGTCGGGGGACAGCTTCGCCGAGCGGATGTCGGTCGTGTTCATAAATTCATCAAGCGTAATGGGTGGTTTCGGTTTCTGCGCGATGCAAATCGACGCGCAGAAAAAGAGCAGGACGCAGACAGTCTTCTTCACTCTCGTCTACCTTTTTCAGCTAAGAAAGTTTATGGTTGACGATACCACCCGCATCCTCGCGTTTCCAGGCAATTCCAAACATGCGCCCAATCTGTTACTTTTTGACTTTCACTGGAAAGGGGAAATCCAATGCGTTGCTCCGCCGCGCGCAGCCTGCTTGCGCTGTGCGCCTTTACATCAGCCGTCATACCCTGCAAAGCGCAGGTGGATGAGCAAACTCACCAGCTCTCCCACGACATCTTTCAGCAGCTCATCGAAATCAACACCACAGACTCTGTAGGCAGCGTCACAGCCGCTTCTGAAGCCATGATGCAGCGCTTTTTCGACGCCGGATTTTCAAAAGAGGACATCTATCTTGGCGGCCCCAATGACCGCAAGAAAAACCTCGTCGTCCGCATCCATGGAACAGGGCAGAACAAACCCATCCTCTTCATCGGCCACCTCGATGTGGTGGAAGCGCGCCGCGAAGACTGGACCACTGATCCGTTCAAGTTTGTTGAGAAAGGCGGCTACTATTACGGCCGCGGCACGCAAGACATGAAGGAGAGCGACGCCATCCTTGTCACTACTTTCATTCGCCTCTATAAAGAAGGCTACAAGCCCGACCGCGACCTCATCCTCGCTCTCACCGCTGATGAAGAGGGCGGCAAATCAAACGGCGTCGATTGGCTCCTCAAGAACCAGCGCAATTTGATTGATGCTGAATATGTCGTGAATCCGGATGGCGGCGGCATTGACCTGGAACATGGTAAGGCCATTGCCATGGATGTCGATGCGACGGAAAAACTCTATGGCGACTACCAGCTCACAGCGCTCAATCCTGGTGGGCACAGCTCGCTGCCCGTGCCCGACAACGCCATCTATCACATTGCCGACGCATTGCAGCGCCTGCAGAACTACACCTTCCCCTTTGAGCTGAACGCCATTACACGCGCGTATTTCGAGAAGATGAATACACTCGAATCCGGTCAGACGGCTCAGGACATGAAGGCGACCCTTGGCGCGACGCCTGATAAAGCCGCCATTCAGCGCCTCTCGGAAAACCCCGAATACAACTCCACCATGCGAACCACCTGCGTGGCCACACGCCTTTCTGGAGGCCACGCCAACAACGCTCTGCCACAGACGGCGCAGGCCATCGTCAACTGCCGCATCCTGCCCGGGCACTCGCTCGAAGAAGTCCGACAGGATCTCATTCGCATCTTCAACGACCCGAAAATTACTGTGCGCTATGAAAATGATGCCGGTGGAGTCTTCGACACTGCGCCTGATCGCAAAGCTCTGCCGCCTGCTGCGCTGAAACCGGAAGTTATGCAGCCGCTCGAAGCTCTCGTGAGCAAGATGTGGCCCGGCGCACCCGTTATTCCAACCATGGCAACTGGAGCCTCAGATGGCGTTTATACCAACGCTGCCGGGATGCCAACCTATGGCATCTCAGGCATTGCCATTGAGACAAACGATGTTCGCGCCCATGGCAAAGACGAGCGGCTGCCCGTCGATTCCTATTACAAGGGTGTCGATTTCTACTACCAGTTTGTAAAGGCGCTGACTGTTCAATAATTTACGTCACAGCCGCTTTATGCGATGGCTTTCTCCTACCCCCTCCTCCCGATTTTTACTAGGATCCTTTATTTTCAATGGTTTACAGCGTGGATTCTGTACGGGGATCCTTTATTTTGTGCCACTTACTGAAACATAAAGGCATGGCCTTGAAACAAGGCCATGCCCTCACTTGCAGCATAGCAGGGCTGTCAACATCCAGCGCAGAAGAGCCGCTTTTTCAGCCCTGTTAAGCGAATAAAAAGTGCATTTTCAGCGTTCTTTGCAATTGCTCCTCAGAAGTCGTAACGAAGACCGAACTGCATGCGCCGCGGCAGATTCTGCATGGCGCTGTAGACGCCAAGGTTTCCATTCGTCAGCGACTGGCCCATGAAGACTCCATTGCTGTTAAAACGGACGCTATTGGTGACGTTGAAGACTTCCCAGTCGAATTTGAGAGCTCCATATTCCCCAAAGTGCCACGATTTAGAAAGGCCAGAATCAATACCGAAAATTCCGTCTGCGCGGTAGATATTGCGTTGCCCAGCCTCGCCCGGATACGACAGTCGAACGGGGCTGCCTGTGGCGGTCCCGTTGTTAATCCCATTTGGATCGGCAAAGACCTGTGGAGCGCCGCCAGCATAGTTTTTGTGCATCTGTTTGCTCATTGCAGCTTTATCGGTCACAACTCCGAGGCTTGAAATCTGCCAGTCAGTGGACCAGCCGGGATCGGCAAGACTGAACGGAAGAGCGCTGGCCCAGCGGTTGATGCCCGACCACTGCCACCCACCAATAAGGGCATCTACAGCCGCGTTATCAGAGCTCATGAACTTCTTCCCTCGTCCAATGGGGAGTTGGTAGACCCAGTCGGCAGTGATGAGGTGACGCGTGTCGAAGTCGGACACACCGCGGCTGAGTTCGGGCTTCCATGTGTTCGTGATGTTGCTGAAGTTGCCGCCTCCACCGTTGAACTCAGTACCGCGCTCCGGATCCGATCCCATATCGATCGATTTGGCGAGTGTGTAGCTGAAATCAAGACTGAGGCCGTAGCTGGTCGGATGCCGCAGAATGAGCTGACCAGCGTTGTAGTAGCTGGTGCCCATAGAGGACAGTACGTAGAGTGAGGAGAACTGGTCCTGCCAGAAACGCGGTTGTCCGGGACAGTTGTATGCCTGCCCTGTTATAGGGCTGCCGCAATAAAAATCGAGATCGGCGAGAGCCGAGGTTGCTCCCAGGATCGAGCGGAAAGGAGCCCACTCGAGGTCGTAAACCGCCTGCGTTGCAGTCTCACCTGCGAATTCCGCGCCGGCCATGTATCCAAATACATCTTCGAAATATTGAATCGACGGCACAGTCACCGATTGCCCGTTCCCGCTATATGGGCCATTCCCGCCATTGAGATCCACCTGATGGGAGAGCTTTGCGCCGGCACTGAAGTAGTCACCACCGCCTTGGGGATCCACATAATCCACTGGTTCGGCAATATCGAGACTCTGCAACAAGTGCCGTCCAAGGCGGCCAACGTAGTTCACCTCAACCGTGAATCCGGCTGGCAGTTGGCGTTGCACAGAGAGGTCCATCGACTCGGAATAAGGCGTCTTTATCTTGCTGTCCAGCCCCCATTGAATCGCGAAGTTTCCCTGCGGGTAAAGGTAAGGAAAGCTCGTCGTGGGGGGTGCTGGCGGAACGCTGATATTCGGAAGGGTAGTGCGGTTGATATAGCGCGGTGAGGTGGTGTAGCCGTAGACACCCGCCGGATTAGAGAGTGAACTGCTAAGCCCGAAAGAACCTTGCTGAGAGAACGTGTTCACGAGCGCTTCGCCATAGTGGTCGAAGTACAGCCCAAAGCCACCGCGGATCGAGGTCTTTGGATCGGGGGAATAAGCGAAGGACAAGCGAGGCGCAAAGTTATTCTTCTGCTTCGGCCAGTAGCCGGGCTTGTGGTAGAACGGCCCATTCGGGGCGAAGCTCAGGTCATTTTCAAAAACCGCTCCTTGGGCAGCGGCGCTTGCGCGCTCCAAAAACCAGCTGTGCGTGTCGACTGTCGGAGCCAGTTGCTGACCATGAATTTCCCATGGCGTCTGAAGGATGGTTTGTCGCAGTCCCAGGGTCAGAATCAGTTTAGGAGACACATGCCATGCATCCTGAACGTACCACTCATATTCATTCGCCTTAAAATTTCGATTGATGAAGGCGCCCTCCGGAAGCAAGGAACCACTTGTAGGGCTGGAAATTGCATAATTCTGTACTTCGGTGATCTGTGGAATGGTGCCAATAAGGTTGGCATAAGCTGTGTTGTACGAAAGCTGGAATCCGCTGTCTAACGGCGCGCCGCCGACACTACTGGGCGAGGGGGCATTGCCGGCGAGCCAGTATGGGTTCGAAGTTGCGCTGTTGTAAGAGTTGTCATCGGTTCCGCGATTCTGATGAATGAGCCGCCAGTTCCCGCCAAACTGGAGCGTATGCTTGCCTTTGGTCCAGCTCAGGTTATCTACAATGTTATTGACTGGCACGCTATAGATGGTTTTGCGGGTCTCATCCGTCAGCGGATCGATAAAGCGGAAGTCTGTGTATTCACCGGTGCCCCCGCCTGTCAGGCCATAACCCTGGCGAATGTAGCCATAGCGCAGGTCGTTGACCAAATTCGGAGTGAACATGTACGTGTAACCAGCCGCAATGCCCTTCGTGTTGTCGGTCTGTTGATAAGACGGGGGCTGGCCCGGGAACTGCTCAACCGCGCCAGCCGTGTCTTTCTGGAGGTTGCCGCGCACGAAAATGCGCTGCTTTTGGTTGGGCGTATAGTCAAGGCGGGCAATGCTGGTGTTTAAGGTTACCGGGTTGGGCGAGGAAAATGTGAATGAACCGGTATTCAGGCCATCCCCCGCTGCAGTGCCGTTGGCCGCCGGATATTGATTATAGTATGCAAGCACATTTGGATTGGGACCGGGTCCGGCTGGATACTCAGACGTATTGCATACCTGACAGCCCCCATCGAGTGCCGTAACCTGTGCAGCCGAGATCGAAGCAGGGGCGCCGTTGCTTAAATAGGTGAGGATCCCTTGCTGATAGCTGGCCGTCGGAGCGGTCCTGGTGACAATCTGGTTCTCCGCCTGTCGCTGCCCTTCGTAGTTCCCGAAAAAGAACAGCTTGTCTTTGAAGATCGGACCACCGACCGCCGCCCCGAAATTGTTACGGATAAGCTTGGGGGGTCTGTTCGCTTCACCACTGCTTAGTTGCGCTTCCTTGTTGAACCAGTCATTGGCCACAGTCAGCGTCGGACGGTTGTACCAATAGACGGCCCCATGATAGCTATTAGTCCCCGACTTCGTGACCATACTGACCTGCGCCCCTGATGAGCGCCCCTGGTCGGCCCCTGAAAGTCCTGTGGTCACGCGGAATTCTTCAACCGAGTCCTGGGTCTCCCGCAGTACTCCCGTGAAAGCATAGCCGTTGACCTGGTCATTGTCGTCGAGACCGTCAACGATGATGTTGCCCTGGTCGGATCGGCCTCCATTCACAGCGCCGCTGCGTGGGTCGTTCTGAAGCATGCTGTTGCTGGGCCTTCCCGAATCCTGCCCGAGGTAAAGTACACCGGGTTGCAGGGAGAGCAGGTCAGGCACGTTGCGTCCCTCGCTTGGCAGCGCCTGAATCAACGTATTGTTCATTGAGTTGCCTAGCGAGGCATCAGAGGTATTAAGAGTTTGAGCCTCGGCGCTGACATTGACAACTTCTGTGCTGGCTTGGACTGTCATCGCAAAATCGATCGTCGCCGGCTGATTCACAAGCAGTTCAGCAGATTTTGTCTGCTCGCCGAATCCAGTTGCCGAAACCTTGACGTTGTACTTCGCCGGCGGGATCTGTACAAACTGGTAATCGCCGCTGGCACTCGAAGTAGCTTGTAACACCTTTCCCGTCGCGCTGTCAGTCAGCGTAACGCTCGCGCCGGGTACAACGGCTCCACTCGGATCCTTAATGGACCCACGCAAAGATGTTGTGTCCGTTTGGCTAAATGCAGGTGAGATCAGGGAAAACAGGAATAGGAGAACGCAGATTGCGTATCGCTTGGCCACAGGTTCCTCCAGGAAAATACAGCAAGACCGCCGCTAATGGCAGCGGTCGTCCTTTGTTATTCGTTCAAGCTCTGTTGCGGTAAGGCAACCATTGTGTGCCAGTGCTTGGTGAATTTCAACACATTTTCGTCAGACTGTTTTGCAGCCCATGAAAACCACTCGCACTGGCATGAAAAAGGGGAATCTGCACAAATTAAACACCTGCATCGACTTGGCGGGGCAAGTATCAAAAATACTTATTCGGCGAATAAAACACACCACGAGTGGATACTGGGGAATCAGCAGAGTGACAAGGTGGAGAAAATCTGGCAGGGAGAGAAGCAGAGAAGGAAGCCATAGCTTAGAAGGCTCGCTGAATACTCAGCGAGCCCCCTGTTCAGGTATTCGGTTAGAAGCTGTAGCGCAGCGAGAACTGCATCTTTCGTGGAAGCGACATAGTCGCCGCATACACGCCAAGAGCTCCGCTGCCGTATGTATTAGTAAATGAAGTGGTCGTTGTCGCGTTCAAATCGTAGCGAACAGAATTCGTCACATTGAAAACTTCCCATGAGAACTTCACGTTCTGGCCTTCGGTAATCTTCCACGACTTGGTAAGACCGGAGTCGATATCAAAGATGCCGTCCCCGCGGAAGTTGTTTCGCTCGCCAGCCTCACCCGGATAGGGCAGCCGCAAAGCAAGGTTATTGGGATCGGCAAATGCCTGCGGCGACCCATTGGACTGGATATGCTTATGAGTCATTACCGGCCCGGTTTTCACCATGTAGCTCTGGACCTCGTAATTTGTCCCCCAGGCAGGGGCGATGATGCCAAAGGGAAGACCTGTGGTCCAGCGATACAGGCCCGACCACTGCCAGCCGCCCAGGAAAGCATCGGCCCAGCCGTTCATGCCGCCTCCAAAGTGCTGGCCGCGTCCAACCGGAAGCTGATAGACCCAATTTGCAGTCACATTGTTCGCGGTGTCGAAGTCTGAAACACCTTTATTCAGTTTTGGATTGAAGCTGTTCAGAATGGTGCTGAAGCCGGTGTTGTAGACCATGCGTTCGGTGTCGGAACCCATATCAAGCGACTTGGAGAAGACGTAGCTCAAATCCACTTCGAGACCATGCGACATGGCATGGCGCAGAATGAATTGCAACGCGTTGTAGCTGCTGTTGCCGATGCTCGAAAAGGAGAACAGCGATGAAAACTGCGGCTGCCAGAAGCGATAGCAGCCAAGGCCGCCATTCGATGGATCGCACGCGCCGGCCCCGCCCACAGATTGCGGGGTATCCAATGCCTGCAATGCGCCTGTTTCATTTCCGCGGTTGAAAACCCAGAAGTTGTCATAGATGTATTGCGTGGCGCTCGTTCCACCTGTTGCAAGGTTCGGGAACAAATCTTCCCAATACGGAATCGTCGGCACGGTGGTCAGACTTTCATCTACGTCCTTAGAAAGCTCAGTGGCTGCGGTGAAATAGTTTGTGGCTGATTTCGTATCGACAAAGTTCACCGGCTCGGCAAGATCAAGCTGCTGCATCAAGTGGCGCCCAAACCGGCCCACATATGCAGTTTCAAACACAAAGCCCTGACCAAGCTCCTTTTGAATGGAAAAATCAGCGGCATACGAATAGGGAGTCTTCAGATGGTCGTCCAAACCAAAAGCAATTGCAAATCCGGTCACCGGAGGAGTGTAAGGATAGCTGATGGTGGAAGGCTGGCCCAGTCCCGGCGGCAATGCCGGAATGCTGTTGATCCCCGTAAAGCGTGGAGAAGTGTCCGCACTATAAGTGGAGGCAGGAGTGGTGACGGTAGTCGTGAGTCCGAATGACCCCAGTTGGTCGAACGAGCTCACGATGCCCTGGCCAAAATGGTCATAAAACATGCCAAAGCCGCCGCGAATCGATGTTTTGGAGTCCGCCGCATAGGCAAAGGAGAACCGTGGCGCAATGTTGTTTTTCTGCATTGGCCAGTAGGCGCTCTTTCCGCGCGCCTGCCCGTTTGGAGCGAACGTAAGTATCGGTTCGTAGGGATTACCCAGCGCTGCATTCGCCGCGCGCTGCATGAACCAGTCATGCGTGCTGGTAGTAGGAGCCAGCTGCTGGCCGCTGGTTTCATACGGCGTCTGCAGCAGACTGTGGCGGATGCCAAAGGTCAAAGTCAGCTTCGGCGATACGCGCCAGGCGTCCTGCAGGTAGTATTCAAATTCGTTGGCTTTGAACTGGCGCTTGATAAAGGCGCCATCCGCGTATTGGTTCCCGGTCGTCCCGTCTGCTGATACGTTGTAGTTGTACTGGGCTTCTGTTTCCGGAACCAGCCCGGTGATCAGGCCAATGGCGATGTTGTAAGAATTTGTAAATCCGTTGGATGTTCCGCAGCACACAGCTGGATAACCAAAAGCAGCAGGATCAAGACTAGTCCCGGTGTTGGCGATTGTTCCGCCATTCACCAGCCAATACTCATTTGTAGAAGCGATAGTAAAGGAGTTGGTATTCGTGGTGTTGTTGTTGGATATCAGCCGCCAGTTCGCGCCGCCGGAGATTGTGTGTCTTCCTTTTGTCCATGAGACGTTGTCAACGATGTTGTGGACCGGAACATTCTGAAGCGTGCTGAAAGTCCTAGCCAGCGGTTGATTCAGGAAGCGAAAGCTGACGTAATCGTCATCCACCTGCCCGCGATTGGAAAACCCTTGCCGTGTGTAGCCATAACGCAGGTCATTCACCAGGTTCGGAGTCAGCGTGAGTGTATATCCGCCTGCGATTCCCTTTGAGTTGTCCACCAGGTTGAAGGATGGAGGCTGGCCCGGAAACTGCTCGGGCCCGGCTGAGGTGTCCTTTTGCAGATTGCCGCGGACAAAAAATGCCTGCCGGTCGCTGGGGCGGTAGTCGAGCTTTGCGATGCTGGTGTTCAGCGACCCCGGACTGGGCGATGAGAATGTATAGGAGCCTGAATTGAATCCACCGTCGCCCGCATTGGAGCCGTTGGC
This sequence comes from Alloacidobacterium sp., assembly GCF_035631355.1. Taxonomy (NCBI): domain Bacteria; kingdom Pseudomonadati; phylum Acidobacteriota; class Terriglobia; order Terriglobales; family Acidobacteriaceae; genus Alloacidobacterium; species Alloacidobacterium sp. The sequence continues at coordinate 41,862 of NZ_DASQIX010000035.1, read as the reverse complement.
CGCTGGATACTGCTTCGCAAACACCGCCAGCGCATTGGGATTGATTCCGGGACCCCAGGGGCAAGTGCCGTTCCCGGAGCAGTTTGGATCCATCTTTGCGATATCGGCCGCGGTCAGCGTCTGGTTTCCAGCCACGGTCTGCCCATCCGTTGTGTACTGATAAATCACCAGACCCTGCTGGAAGGTCGCCGTCGGTGCTGTCTGATTCACCTGCGTATTCTCAGCGGTCCGCTGACCTTCATAATTAGCGAAGAAGAAGAGCTTGTCTTTCTTGATAGGGCCGCCGACCGCCGCGCCAAACGTATTGCGGATCAGTTTGCCGGGAATGTTCGGCTCTCCATTCGCCAGCTGCGCCTGCTTGTTGAACCAGTCGTTGGCGACCGTAAATGTCGGGCGGTGATATTCATACACGCTTCCATGAAACTGATTGGTCCCCGACTTGGTGACCATCGAGATTTGCGCGCCGGAAGAGCGCCCTGAATCCGAGTTGGAGTTGCTCGTGGTCACGCGGAATTCTTCGACTGAATCAAGCGTCTGGCGAAGTATGCCTGTGAACGCATCTCCTGTGATCTGGTCGTTGTCGTCCAGGCCGTCAATCGTCACATTGCCCTGATCAGAACGCCCGCCATTCACCGCGCCAGAGCGGCTGTCATTTTTCTGGTCGTTGTCCTGCCCCAGATAAAGAACTCCAGGCTGCAATGCCAGCAGCTGCGGCACATTGCGTCCTTCGCTGGGCAGGGACTGGATCGTTGCATTATTAAACGAGTTGCCCAGCGTCGCGTCGGAAGTATTCAACGTTTCCGCCTCGGCGCTGACGTTCACCACCTCTTCACTCGCTTGTACCGACAACGAAAAATCGATGGTGGCCGGCTGGTTCACCAAAAGCTCGGCAACCTTCGATTGATTGGCAAAGCCCCCAGCGGTGACCTTGATGGTGTACTTTGCCGGCGGAATCTGGTTGAACTGGTATTCTCCGCCGCTGCCGGAAGTGGTCTGCAAAACCTTGCCGGTGGCATTGTCGGTCAGGCTAATGGCTGCGCCCGGCACAACCGCGCCGCTGGGATCTTTTACGGTTCCTCGCAGCGAAGTCGTCGCTGTCTGGGCAAATGTGAATGCGGTGAGGGAAAGCACGAATAGGAAAACGCAGAGTGCGCGTTGCTTGATCACGGGGTCCTCCGAAAGTTACAGCAGTACAGCTTTGTTATTGATATTGATATTTACAATAAAGTAAACATTGTGCACCGTATGGCCGCAATATTCAATCATTTTTATGGAAATGAACTGTGCCATGTGAGATTTCCCCGGCTCTGATGGATGGAGCAAGTTTACTTAAATGTAATTACTATATTGACTTGCAAAAGTACGTCCCGATCTCCGGGTAGTACAGAATCCCGAGGTGAATTTGTAGCAATAATCGTCACAAAAAGCCTCTCCTCACAATTCTTCCCGACTATCAAAGCCTCTCCTCTGCTATGGTTTTCTTTGCATTTGCCATCGCAAAGGATTCACGCCGTGCCAACTCGCTGTTTGCTTCTTCGGATAGTCGTCGCGCTATCCGTCCTCTTCTCTGCCGCGCAATTCGCAACCGCAGCCCAGGTCAACGTAGACGCCGCTATCCTCAGCAAGTATGTCGGCCAGTACCGTTATGACGACGAACCGGACATCACCATCTCGTTCTTCCGCGATGGCAATCAGTTGGCAGCCGAAGGACCGCGTATGCCGCATACGCCTTTGCATGCCGTCTCGCAAGATACCTTCGCACAAGGCAAAGGCACGACGCGCTACATTTTCCTGACAGATGCTGCGGGCAAAGTCGCCGGCATGAAGCTCGTCTTCGAAGGCAACCGAGGTAAAGAAGAAGTCAATGCCACACGCATCAGCGACCAGCCTCAGTCCAACCACTTTCGCCCCTATGACCGCCACGAAATGATGATCACCATGCGCGACGGCGTTCGCCTGCACACTGTCATCCTTCGCCCCACCGACACGAATGAGCCTTTGCCCATCCTGATGGAGCGCACGCCCTACGGCGTTGATGAATCGACCTCAGACTCTATCAACTCGCGCTACACCGAGCTCGCGCAGAGCGGCTACATCTTCGTCATGGAAGACATTCGCGGGCGCTACGGCTCCGAGGGCCAGTTCTTTATGAATCGCCCCATCGTCGAGCACCATGACCCCAACTCACCAGACCCGAACGGAATCGACGAAACCACTGACGCGTATGACACCGTCGCATGGCTCATCAAGAATGTCGCCAACAACAATGGCCGCGTCGGCGTGATGGGTGTGTCTTATCCGGGCTTTCTCGCCATTGAATCCGGCATCGACCCGAACCCGGCGGTAAAAGCCATCTCGCCGCAGGCGCCCATGACCGACCTCTGGATGGGCGATGACTTCTTCCACAATGGCGCGTGGCGGCAGAGTTACGGATACGACTACGCCATTGGTCTTGAGACCAGCAAGGAAAACGCCTTCAACAAACTCAATGAAGACGCCTATAACTTCTTTCTCGATGCCGGCTCGCTCGCCGGCGACATCAAGAAAGCAGGCGTCGGCGTTCTGCCTACTTGGCAGGGCTTTCTCGACCATCCTGCCTACGACCATTACTGGCAGATTCGCGCCGTAGAGAAGCACCTGACCCAGGTCAACGTGCCTACGCTTGAAGTCGGCGGCTGGTGGGACCAGGAAGATATGTGGGGGCCGCAGGCCGAATACGCCGCCCTCAAGCCGCATGATACTAATCACGAAGTCTTCATCGTCCTCGGTCCCTGGAACCACGGTGAGTGGGCGCGCACCACGCGCCGTCTCGGCGAAGTAAACTTCGGCGCAGCTACCACAGACCAGTTCCGCTCCCAGATTGAAGCGCCTTTCTTCGCCCACTATCTAAAGGACGAGGGCAGCTTCGATCTCAAAGATACCGCCAGCTTTCAGACTGGCACCAACCGCTGGATGCGCTACAGCCACTGGCCGCCAACGCAGGACGTCACAGTAAAGGACCTCTACCTCGACGCCGACGGCTCACTCAGCTTCAGTAGGCCTACAGGCGATGACGCTACTACCTTCACTACCTACACTTCCGACCCGGCGAACCCCGTCCCCTACCGCAAGCGCCCTATTGAAGCCACCTACGCGCCCGGCGGCTCGGGCTGGTACACCTGGCTCGTGCAGGACCAGCGCTTTCTAGGCAAAAGAAGCGACATCGCCACCTGGCAGACATCCGTCCTCGACCACCCAGTGACCATCACCGGCGACATCGTAGCCGATCTCTTCGCCTCTACCTCCGGAACTGACTCCGACTGGGTCGTCAAGCTCATCGACGTTTACCCCACCGACTCCGCGCTGGGCAAAATGTCCGGAACTGAGTTGATGATCGTTGACGAAATCTTCCGCGGCCGCTACCGCCAGAGCTACGAACACCCGGAAGCCATCCCCGCTAACACACTCGAGGAATTCAAGTTCAGCCTGCATGGCGCAGACCACGCGTTCCTCAAGGGCCATCGCATCATGGTGCAGGTGCAGAGCTCATGGTTCCCGCTCTACGACCGCAACCCGCAGACCTTTGTACCCAGCATCATGACCGCCACGCCATCCGACTACAAATCAGCTACACAGCATATCTACGGATCGGCTGAGCACGCGTCGCACATCATTCTGCCTGTGTCTGACAAGAACTAGCCCGCGTCGCAAACAAGACAAAGAAAACCGCTCCTCGAAACGCACCGGGAGCGGAGCTTCTGCTTACAAATCATGTAATTTTACGCTCACAGACAACGATACCAACCCATTAGATGGCTTTCATCTATACAAATACCAGCCTCACAGATAAAGCACTTTCGTCTGCACATCCATCAGGGTCAACAGAGGGTATTTTGCATAGCTTTATACGAGACGCCCCTCGGCTTCCTTGGCCGCCTCATAAATCTGGTCAAACGATTCGACCGCGTACAGCACTTTCTGCATCTCCGACACAATGAACTCCTGCTTCAGCACCGCATCCAGGTCGAAGTCGCGAATCTCCGGACCGCCTTCTGAAGTCCTGTTAATCACGTGCGTCGATTCCCCGTGCGAAGAAATCAACCCACTGCCATACAGCTTGATCGTCCCATTCTGACGAATCACTCCGAACTCGACTGTGAACCAGAAGAGCCGGCCCATGCGTTCGAGTTTGTCCTTGTCCTCGACTAGACGGGCGCAGACGCGGCCATACTGCTGCAAAAAATCGGCGAATACAGGATGCGCGTGCATGGGCACATGCCCAAAAACGTCATGGAAGATGTCCGGCTCAGGCGTGTATTCGAGCGACTCGCGCTTGCGCAGCCATGTCGTTGTAGGAAACTGCCGCGCGGCCAGCATTTCAAAAAAGGCGTCGGGTGGCAGGAAGCCGCTGACCGGAGTCGCGTTCCATCCTGTGCGCGGGCCGAGACGCTTGTTTACTTCGGCCAGGTTCGGAATCGAATCCTCGCGCAGTCCAATGCGGTGAAAGCCGTCCAGATATTCCGCACAGGCATGTTCCTCAAGCTGCGGCATGCGTCGCCTCACCAGCTCCGCCCACACCGCATGTTGCTCCGGCGTGTAGGCGTTCCAATCCTGCTGGATAAGAAATGGTTCGGCGATGTGCAACTGCGTGGCGGCTGGGTTCATGTAAAAGCCCTCTTGGTTCAAAACATTTGAGCATCGCACTCTAAATTGGGAGTGTCAATACGCGGCTATCGCACTACCAAACTAAATTCACACGAGGTGATCTGCTCCACTCCGCAGCTGGAGAACTCACTCCGTGCCGCCTCAACTGAGTTGTTCAATCCAATCGCGCGGCAGGCGTCTTCAATCACTACCGCCTTAAATCCGGCGCCGCGCGCATCAACCGCGGAATAGTGCACGCAATAGTCGTAAGCCAACCCGGCAAGAAATACGCGCTCTATACCCAATTCGCGCAAATACCCAGCGAGCCCCGTCTTCGTCACGCGGTCGTTCTCCTGAAACGCCGAATACGAATCAATTTCGCGTCGAAAACCCTTGCGCAATACTAACCGTGCACTCGTTGTATCCAGGTCTCGGTGAAACGCCGCTCCTTCACTTCCTTGGATGCAGTGGTCGGGCCACAGCGTCTGCTCGCCATATATCACGCGTGTAGTATTGAATGGCTTTTCCCCGGAATGGCTTGATGCAAACGATAAATGCCCGGCTGGGTGATAGTCCTGCGTTAAGACAACGCAGGTAAATAACGGCGCGAGACGATTGATGACCGGGACCACTTCATCGCCATGCGGCACAGGCAGCGCGCCGCCCGGACAAAAATCATTTTGCACATCGATAATGAGCAGTGCATCGCGATCTGTAATTTTCAGCGGCATTTCATTTCTCCCGAAGTAGCCGTCTGACTCTGGCCAACTCTTAATCGCTGGGTATATGTTAGTGGGTCGCAGGCATGGCTTGAACGGCATCTTGGCCACTGACCTGCGCGTCTAACTCAGTACTGGGAGTATGTTTTCGATGTCCACGCTTGCGCACCCGGAAGTGCAAACACAAAAAGATTTCCTTCCCCTGAACGGAACAGACTACGTTGGGTTCTACGTTGGTAACGCGCGACAGGCTGCGTATTACTATCGCCTGGCATTCGGGATGAAGCTCGTTGCCTATGCCGGTCCGGAAACCGGAGTCCGCAACCGCGCCTCTTATGTGCTGCAGCAAGGCAAAGTGCGCTTTGTACTGACAACCGCTCTGCGTCCTGACGGCGAAATCGCCGAGCATGTCCACCGCCACGGCGACGGTGTGCATGACGTTGCGCTCTGGGTTGACGATGCAAAGCTTGCCTGGAAAGAAACCACCAAGCGAGGCGCTCGCAGTGTGCATGAGCCTTATGAACTGCGCGACGACCACGGCATAGTCAAGCTCTCGACCATCGCCACCTATGGCGATACCGTCCACACCTTTGTTGAACGCGGCGATTACAACGGGGCATTCCTGCCCGGCTACCGCGCCGTCGATAGCGATCCACTCGCGCGTCCCGTCGGCCTGCTTTATATCGACCATATGGTGGGCAATGTTGGCTGGAACGAAATGAACCGCTGGGTCGATTTCTACGCCGACGTGATGGGCTTCTCTCTCTACCAGCACTTTGACGACAAAGACATCTCCACAGAATATTCAGCCCTCATGTCGAAAGTGATGGCAAACGGCAATGGGCGCGTAAAGTTCCCGATCAATGAACCTGCGGAAGGCCGCCGCAAGTCGCAGATTGAAGAGTACCTCGAGTTCTACCACGGCCCCGGCGTGCAGCACATTGCGCTGGCCACGGACAACATCCTCCATACGGTAGCGAAATTACAGAAGCAGGGCGTCGAATTCCTCAAAGTGCCGCACACCTACTACACGGAGCTTGAAAATCGAGTCGGCAAGATTGACGAGCCTGTTCAGGAACTAGAAGAACTTGGCATCCTTGTAGACCGCGACGACGAAGGCTATATGCTTCAGATCTTCACCCGTCCGGTAGAAGATCGCCCGACGCTCTTCTACGAGATCATCCAGCGCAAAGGCAGTCGCAGCTTCGGCAAAGGCAACTTCAAAGCACTCTTTGAAGCTATCGAACGCGAACAGGCCGCGCGCGGCAACCTGTAGCTTCGTGCAAATCAAGCGGCAGACATTGGGCCGCCGCTTTCCCAGCTCAGCGATGCCTCTTTCTCCGTGACTCCAGTGCCAGATGATAGAAGACCCACACCAGAGCACAGATACTGGCTGTAACGATAACGAGCAGGATATAGAGTGCGAATGCGTTTCCGTCCACGCTTCCATCAAACGCCCTGAACCACAAACATGTTGCAAGGAATGCATAAGAAGTTTGTAAGCTGACACCCGTCAGAGAAGCGGCTTATCCCGCCGTCATCTCCGCGCCTTTAGCTTCGCGCCCAAACATCGTAACGACAGCAATATAGATAGTCACAATCAGCACCGTCACCGCCAGCATCCCACCATAGCTGCCGTAATGCTCCGCTGCCTTCGCCTGCACGACCGCATTGCGCGACGCAAGCAGATTTCCCAATTGATAAGCGAGCCCAGGAAGAGTCGCTCGCACTGGTCCCGGCGAAAGCTCCGTTAAATACGCAGGCACAACACCCCATGCTCCCTGCACCATAAATTGCATCAGGAAGGCTCCGGCAGTCAGCGCATACAGCGATTGCCCAAACGCAAATAAGGGAACCACCGGCAAGGCGAGCAATGCCGCGGCGATAATCGCGCGCTTCCGCCCAAAGCGTTCCGAGAGGCCGCCAAAGAAGACGCCGCCGAGCAGCGCGCCGATGTTGTAGATAATTGCCACTCCGCCGGTAAGCGCGGCGGAAAATGCGTGATCTTTTTGCAAAAACGTCGGATACAGGTCCTGCGTTCCGTGCGAGAACGAGTTGAACCCTGTCATCAGCAGAACGAGGAAAAGAAATGCCGGCCCATACCGCCAAATGCTCTTTGCAACTGACACCGCCGGTTTAGTGCTGCTGCTCCTGCCCTCGCGCCACGCCGGCGACTCTTCCACCTTGAAGCCGATATAAAGAATCAGCAGCGCAGGCGCCGCGCCAACTACAAAAAGCCCGCGCCACCCAACCACATGCCCAAGCCAGAACATATGCGTGAAAGGCTTGTAAAGCACGGCATACGCGGCTGCCGCCACCAGATAACCAACGGCATAGCCCTCCTGCAGCAGTCCGGAAAAGAACCCGCGGCCTTCCTTCGGCAGCGTCTCAAATGCCAGCGCCGCGCCCACGCCCCACTCTCCGCCCATAGCAATCCCAAAAAGGGCGCGCAAAACCAGCAACGCATTCAACGATGGGGCAAAGGCGCACGACAGTTCAAAAACTGAATAGCAGACGATGTTGAGCATGAGCACCGGTCGCCGCCCATACTTCTCCGCCATCGCGCCAAAAAGAAACGCTCCCACCGGACGAAATGCCAGTGTCAGAAACAGCGCTTCGGCCACAGCCGATGCCCGCGCATGAAAATCGGCGGCAATCGCCGAAACGCAAAAGACCAGAAGAAAGTAGTCAAAAGCATCGAGAGACCAGCCGAGAAACGCGGCAATAAAGGCGTGCCGCTGCCGCGGTGTGAGCGACTGGAAATTTGAAAAGAAACGAGTTGGCATCAGCAGGCCCGAAATTGGAGCTTACCAGAGCGGCACCCGGATCATCCCGCCCTTCTGATTTGCCGTTATGATTTGTTTACAGGCGCGTCCTTTCGAGAAGAGCGACTGGTATTCAAAAACGAACATGACCAGCAGACTGCAGGAAGAAATCAAACAAACCCGCTCTTTTGCAACGATCGAAGAAGAAGCGCTGCTCAACATCCGGCGCACATCCGACCGGTTGCAGCACCACGGGCAGCAGTTCTTCAAGCAGCACGGTATTACGCCCACGCAGTACAACGTCCTTCGCATTCTGCGCGGAGCTGGTGACAAGGGCCTGCGTTGTTCAGAATTTGGAGAACGCCTCGTGAGCAGCGATCCGGACATCACACGCTTGCTCGGCCGCCTGCAAAAGCAGAATCTCATCCGCCGCAAGCGTGACCCGAAAGACAAGCGTGTCATCTACACGAAAATCACGGATCAGGGTCTGCAACTGCTTAAGGAAACCGATCCACTGGTCAACGAGAGCACGAAGCAGTTGTTCAAACACATGAGCAGGGAGAAACTTGCGACCCTGATATCGCTGCTGGAAGAAGCCCGTCAGCCACTCTCGAACTAAGGTCACATCGGCTCACAGCGTAATTCAGAAGCGGTGTTGGGTAGAAGCACCGTCCTTTCGAGGATGGGCGGGTGCCCCATATCTTGGAAATCAACACAATGAGGGTGCCCCATGTCTCATAGAAGACATGGGATAGGATGTTGACATGCCACGCAACCTTGTCAGGTAGCAATAGAAGGGCAGCGACCTGCATCATTACCTTCAGTTGCTATCGGAGGATGTAACCGCATCAGCCAAAGGCGGACGCCACAAAGTTCTAAAATCGCCCTCTAAGGCCAACCATTCTTCATTTTTTGACCCTTTTGGCTAATTTGCTCGATGAAGGCCAAAGTCAGTGCATTTCCAGATCAGCTTCCTGCTGTTAAAATTGCGGCGCTCAGTTTTCTCAGGCTATTGGCATAACACTAATTGCTGAGGTCTTGGGCGCATATCCCAAAGGCTTACGTATATTTCGCGATTGGAATTTCAGTGCTTGTGGAGATGCCCAATTTGCGTAGCAGACGGTTCCAACCAGCACATTGAGCAGATTCGGCAGAGCCAGCTCCGCTTTCTCAGACTCCTGCTTTCTCAGAATGGAGGAGGTGTACCATGACTTGGTCAACGAGAAGGATGAGTGTCGTTTGTCTATCAATTATTACTTTCATCGCTGCACAGGCCATTCCCGCTTATGGTTTGCAGCCCGCGAGTCCTGAACTAGTCGGCGAGCTGGCGAAGGGGCTCTCGGTTACGCCGCAGCAGGCTACCGGGGGAGCGGGCGCTCTGTTCAGCCTGGCTAAGAGCCGCCTCAGCCCAACCGATTTCAGCAAAATTGCGGCGGTAGTGCCAGGCATGGGCAGCTTTCTGAAGGCGGCGCCTTCCGCGAGCGAAGGTTCAGGACTTTCAGGTCTGACCGGCTCATTGCCGAGCAGCGTAGGTGGCCTGGCGTCAACAGCGACCGCATTTCAAAAGCTGGGCCTCTCACCGGGTATGGTTGAGAAGTTTGTGCCGATTCTTACAAACTTCGTCCAGGCTAAGGGCGGCGCGAATGTGGCTTCCTTGCTTTCTGGGGCGCTGAAGTAATGATCGTGAAAAATCAAGTCCACCGTAAAGTACCGGATCTGGTGGTTGTGGCATCGCTCCCGGCTTGACCCGCCTTCTTACGATGAAATTGAGACAAACGCCCGTCCGGAAAACAGGACTGATGGCTGTAGGACAATTGTGAGATGTTGGCCAGTCGACAGACTTATGAGGCTGCCTAGATTTTCACAGCCTCGCCCAGCGCCACTTCGATGCTCGCCCTTGCCTCGGCCTCGCCGCCCTTGCTCTGCAGGTGATGATGCAGGCAGTAAAGGGCCAGTTCCAGCCGGTCTGAGACGCCGAGCTTGTCATAAATTTTGCGCAGATAATTCTTGATCACTTGCTCGCTGGTTCCGAGCTGATAAGCAATTTCCTTATTGCGCTTGCCCTGCGTAATACAGCCGATAATCGCCAGTTCTTTCGGCGATAGCCGCGGCTGGTTCTTCGGGCTGGCCAGCGCGGAAGCCTGTGTGCGATACGCCTCAAGCACCCAGGTAACAGATTGGTTGTCGATCCAGGTTTCCCCAGCGGCAATCTTGCGCACGCACTTCACCAGCAGATCGGGCGAAATCGACCGCGGAATCACGCCTCGCACGCCGCGTCGGTAAAGCTCTACTATGTGCGACTCATCATTGGCTGTAGCCTGCACAATAATTTTCAGTTCGGGAGCCTGCTGAAGGATGTCGGCAATGGCGCTGCCCTTGCCTGCCAGCAGGTTTCCTTCCAGCACCAGCACGTCTGCCGAGTGCTGCGCCAGTGACGCCTGCAGCGTGGCAAGGCTGTCCACTTGGGCAATGATCTGGATATCGTCTTCCAGCGCAAATACCTTGCGCATGCCGACGCGGTAAATGGCCTGCGAATCGGCCATAATGACCCGAATCACTGGTTTTGCGGGGGAAACTCCAACTGCGCCGTTTGAACCCTGCGCAGCGCTGTCAACTGCCTTCGGTTTTGCTTCCGACGTCATCGTTTTTTCTACCCGCACTTCGTCGCTCTATTGGAAGCGATACTCATCAATCACCGCGGCCGCAAAACAGTTGGAACGTTCTTCATACGAGCGAACGACCCGTCCAAGACAATGAACAGCAGCAGTGTTGTCACCAAAAACTCCTCCTGCGGAAATCTCCAGCAGGAACTCAACCTGCGCATTAAGCGGAAGTCGTTCTTCAGTCGAAACAATACCCCGCTCGCTGAAATGTTTTCCGTCGTCCCTGAAAACTCCCGGTTCCCCGACAAAATCACTAACGGAATCTGGAGAGGAAACCGCACAGAGAAGCGCGCTCCCTGTGACTCAATCTCAAAACTGGAGGAGTATTCCGGCATGTTCACTACGTATCAGATCCAAAAGGCTCTCTTTACCTTACCGGAACGTAATACTTCCCCCGAATTACCAAAGTTTACACCTTCCATGTAACCAAGGGACAACAAATCTTGTCACCATTTGCTTTGCAAATTGTCCGCTTCGGGAATACGGATCGTTACGTGCGGTCGCCGTTAACATTCATACAAATCAATGCCCTGACGCAGGATAGAACGCCGCCGATCCGCCCACCCATTCCTTGTCGCGGTTGTGGTCGACGCCCATCATTTTGCCTCGCCCCAATCGCACCAGTGACAAGACTGGCTCCAGATGGCCGCCGTCTGGCCAAAGATACAGGATGCGGATCTCGGACTGCGTCAATCCATGCGGCGTCTCCACCACCGCCTCAAAATCGATGCGTTGCTGTAGCAGATGCTCATGACGCTGCGATTTGGGGATAGCAGCCAGCATCTCGTCTGACGGCGCAAACTCAATCCCCTTGCCCGCGAACGAGAACAGCGGCTTCAGAATCCACTGCTCGCGGTCTGGTGAAAGCCGCTTTCGCCCTTTGCCTGCCATCCAGTCATCAAGAAAGACCGCCGGAGGCACCGCCGGATGGTCCAGATACGGAATCGAAAACTTGCTGATGTGGTAGTACCAGTTCGGATGTCCCGCCCATTCCACGTCAAACGACTCGCGATAATCGAAAGGCAGCTCAATCTGCTTGCGGATCAGCTCATCCACGATGGCCCGGTTGTAGATGCGCCGGACCGGTATCAGCTTTTTCCCTTTGTGATAGCACAACCGTGTCGGCCTTCCCGGCCGCACATCCGCCACCAGCTCGGCTATGTCCACCATCTCGATGCCAAGCCGCTCCGCCGTTACGAGAAAATCCGGCAGCGTCTTCTGCTTGCGCGGCTCAACTTCCGTCAACACCACGTTCTCCGGATGGTGCCCGCGCAGAATCACCCGCTCCATCAGCTTCCAGAAACTTGTTTCTGTATGCCCGCCGAGCAAATACCCCAAGTCGCCATTCAGCTTGAATGCCGATCGGTATACCTCGTTCAGCACAAACTGATATGCAAACACCGACGGAAATGCCTGCAGCTCAACCAGCTTGGGAACCAGCTTTCCCTGCGCGTCGCGCGCCAGACCAAAATCCGCCGTCATAAAGTGCGGATGCGGCGTCTCATCCGCCGCGCGATACTCCGCGGGAATCATCGCCCGCGAGGCGTCGAGATATGCTTTGTTGCCGACAAGCTGATGTGTCAGCTCCGCGCCGATTCGAGCCATCTCGTCGAGCATGGATTTGGGAAAGAAGCACGGCGTCTCGGCTACGCGGAACTCGACATGCGTACGTACGCATGCGTCGAGGCTGTGCAGCATATTGCGGTATGCTTCCGGGCGAAAGCGTTGATTGAATTCCTGCCGCAGCGCCTCGATCACGGAACCCAGCTCCGGCCAACAGAGTACCGCAAATCGGCAACACCTGGCGCGAAGCCGAATTTCACTCAATCACAAGAACATGAGGAAGGAAACCCTTAGCGGTGGAATTAGGCAGTTGAATTGTCATCCCGACCGGAGCGCCGAAGGAGCGCAGGGACCTGCGGGGAAATCAAACCTTCTCAGCCTTCCGCATCACCATTTCCGTAATAAATTTCGATTTATCCTCCGGAACATTGCTGTGTCGCTCCAGCGGGCCGGATTACGGCAACCCGGAAGCAATCCCATACCGGCGGGATTGCTAGAAAGATCTGGTGGTGCTGCGTTCGGATTTGACTGTGAGTTTTTAGTTGCCAGGGAGCGGATATTACGCCTATCTTTTTTTCACCTCCTCTGAACATTCAAACTCAGGGCAGTGCAGCGGGCCGTGAGTACGCCTGCGGCCTGACCGTATGGGAAAAGATCCAATGGCAAAAAAGCAGCGCAAAACGAGTCTGCTGACCGTCGTAAAAGAAACCAGCTACAAAGAACGGTACGCGGAAGGAAAGGCGCTGAGGGACAAATGCCCTCGCCAATCCCACGCGAGGTGGAACGCCGCCAAAAACAGACGCGAAGCGGTGGAGATGGTTCTGGCTTCCGAGCATGGCCGACTTCCAAAACTGCTCCCCCTGCGCCACGGACGTATGGTGCGCTCCGCGTTCACCTTTTATCGCGGTTCTGCCCTTGCCATGGCGGCCGATCTTGCGACAACGCCCTCGACCGGTATCCGAGTCCAGTGCTGCGGCGACGCGCATCTCTGCAATTTCGGGGGCTTTGCCACGCCTGAGCGGAAGATCATCTTTTCGGTGAATGATCTGGACGAGACTCTGCCTGCCCCGTGGGAGTGGGACGTCAAACGTCTTGCCGCAAGCTTTGTGGTGGCATGCCGCGACAACGGGATCAGCGACAGCGCCGGCAAGGACATTGCCGCGACGTGCGTCCGCAGCTACCGTGAATCGATGGCCGAGTTCAGCCAATTGAAGACTCTGGAATTGTGGTATTACGCCATGGAACCCGCATCTCTGGCGGGGATGGACGATCCCGATATTCGCAAGAGAGTGATGAAGCGCATCGCGCAGGAGCAGGCAAAAAGCCGAGGCGAAGAACTCTTTCCCAAGCTGGTCGAGCATAAAGGAGACATACCGCTCATCAAGGACATTCTCCCGACCATCTTCCATGACGAATTGAACCCTCCCGGGACAGTGAGCAAGATCGTCGAGAGTTCTCTCAGGGCTTATCGCGATACACTTCCCCCCTCCTATCGGTCTCTGCTCGATCGATATACGATTTACGACGCTGCGGTAAAAGTGGTCGGCATCGGCAGTGTCGGCACCTCCTGCTGGGTGCTTCTTCTCATGGCGAGAGAAAATGATCCACTATTTCTCCAGGTCAAGGAAGCACGCGCATCGGTCCTCGAACCGTACGCAGGCGCGAGCGCCTTTTCGAATCACGGAGAGCGCGTGGTAAATGGCTATCGCCTGATGCAGTCTGCCAGCGATATGTTTCTGGGGTGGACGCGCGGCAAAACGCGAGACTTCTTCGTGCGCCAGCTTCGCGACGTGAAGATCGGTCCGCGCGTCGAAACGTTCGGAAAGTACGAGCTAGGTCTGTATGCGCAATGGTGCGGAAAGGCCCTCGCGCTCTCCCACGCGCGGTCGGGAACACCCACGCTTCTCAGCGGATATATGGGGAACGGTGACGCGTTCGATCGCGCCATCGCGGCGTTTTCCGTGGACTACGCCGACCAGAACGAACGGGACCATGCAGCCTTGGATCGGGCAGTCCGTTCGGGGAAGGTTCCTGCCGAGTTCGAAGTGGATCAGTAACTCTTCGCTCGACAAGCTCCATCGTCACTCCCTCTCAGTTCGGTCTTTAGCGCCCAGCGAAGTGCTGTGGGCCTATGTCTGCAGTTGAAAACAAATGAATGCGTCAATTGACAGCGTTTATGGGTGCTCAAAAGCGGCAACTTCAGCTGGAGTAGGAACGCTGGCGAATATCCGGATCAATCATCGACAACAGCTATAACTACGTCGATAAATTCACGTGGCCGTGCGCCTCCCCCTCTTTAGCATGGGAGATCTGTATTAACGCCAGTCGCGCATTGCGCAGGAATTTTTCGTGAAATTGGCTACAATAAAAATTGCATGGAAAAGGCGGCATAAATGCATGAAATGAAATATCGTCATAGGAATCAATTATTTACAGATAACTCATATTGGCTAAATATTTGCCACTATCTTAATTAGTGATCCTTTTCAATAGCGCAACCATATCCTTCAGGGTTATTGCAAGCGCCCCATCAGATCACATGGACCAGACTCCGAACTGTCATGTTCGAGACGATTCAGACTATTAAGGCCACCGGAGCAAAGATCGTCTGCTTCAACCAGGACAGTCTATTCGGCCCACGCAATGACGGCTGCTGGATGCTGGACTCGTCCACTGCTGTTCTGGAGCTGTTTTGCAGACGATCCGGTGCTGTGTGTCATCAAAGGAGATCACATTGAAAGGTTTGAAAGACTTACGGGTCTTATTCGTAGGTACCGCGGCTTCCGGGTCTGCCAGCAAGGGCAGACTGAAAGCATTGGAGCGGCTAGGGCTCGATGGGATTTGGAGCATCGATCTGAGCGAATACTTGCCGGTCGTCAGCCTCCTGGACAAAATCTGTTTACGAACCCAAATAGGTCCGAAGATTGCTAGGTTCAATCGGGAAATTCTCAACGTCGCCAGGCTGAACCGTATCAATGTCTTGTTCAGCGATAAAGCACTCTCCCTTTCGCCCGCTGCGCTTCACAAGTTACGCGGGATGGATGTCTTTACAATCGACTATCTCATCGACAACCCCTTCGGGCCTCGTAATGATCCGGGGTTCCGGCTATTTAAGAAGGCGCTCCCAGCGTTTGACCTCCATGCGGTCCAGCGCCAGAGCAGCGTGAAGGATTTCAAAGACCACGGAGGACGTGAAGTCGTGACCACACTGGTTGGATATGATCGTGATCTGCATTTCCCATCTCCCATTCCGTTGACCGACAAAGACAGGACTCGCAATGTCTCGTTTATCGGCTCGCCTTACGACAATCGTGCCGAGTTCTTTACCTCACTCTGCCATCAGAACGTTCTTCTCGACATCTCCGGCCCCCGATCACGCTGGGAAAAAGCGCTTGCTCCCGAAATTATGAAAGCCATTTTTCGACAGGGAGAGTTGGTCGGAAATGCCTACCGTGAAGGTATCTGGAAATCCAAAATCAATCTTTGCTTTGTAACTAAATCCAACATGGACGAGGTAGCTCAACGCTCCTACGAAATCACAGCCGCTGCGGCTTTTATGCTGGCTGAACGGACCCCGCGCCACCTGGAATTGTTCAAAGAAGATGAGGAGGCCATTTTCTTTTCATCATTTGAAGAGTGCCTGGCCAAAATAAGGCAATACCTTCCTGATGAAGCCGCCAGAAACAGGGTTGCTGCTGCCGGCCACGCGCGTACAACTTCATCAGGCTATGATCATGATTCAATTCTGCGAAAGATTCTGACGAAAGCCATTGAATTAATGGCACAAAACAAGCAGCTTCCATGCGATAGTCAGGCTCAAAGAGTGACACATACTTTTTCGGCCCCGTAGAAAATGGCCCGTGAGCCGGTTCACTTCGCCGCCTCATCCACCGTCACATACTGGTCGCCTTTCACATCTTTGAGCGTCTGCACGATGCCGCTCGGCCAGCGGATTTCTACCGTCTGCGCCGATGCATCCTTACCCAGACCGAAATGCGCGCGCGGGTCGCTCGATGAAAGATAGCCGACACTGGTTGTCACCGTCTGCCACTGCGGCCCGGCTGACGTAGTGATCTTGATGACCGCCCCAATGCCATCGCGGTTGCTCTTGTGGCCAACGAGCTTGATGCCCAGCCAGTGATTATCGGTCTTCGTCTTATTGAGCAGGATGTGCGCAGGGCCGCCATTCTCGGTGATGACAGCATCCAGCAGTCCATCATTGTTGATGTCACCGATGGCCATACCGCGCCCTACCCAGCGCCTGGTGAACGCAGCGCCCGACATCGCCGAAACGTCGATGAACTTGTTGCCATTCGCGTTCCAGGCCAGCAGCGGAGGTTCGCGGTAATGCAGTTGCGGAAAGGTCTTCTCAATCGTGTCCAGATCATGCCCCTGGGCGATCAGCAGGTCCTTGCGGCCGTCGTTGTCGTAGTCCATGAAGCGAATGCCCCATCCGGAATGCAGCAGAGTCATGCCCGCAACGCCCGACGTGTAGCTCGAATACGTAAACGAGCCGTCGCCGTTGTTCTGATAAAGTGCATACTTCTGGTTCGCCAGATCGGTCACGACAAGGTCAGGCAGGCCGTCATTGTTGTAGTCCGAGAAATCCACGCCCATTCCGGCATACGTCCGGCCTTCGCTATCGACCGCAACCTCTGAATCGAGGCCCACTTCTTCAAAGGTCCCGTCACCCTTGTTGTGGAAGAGATATTCCACCATCGAATCGTTGGCGACAAAGATGTCAGGATGCCCGTCGTGGTCGTAATCGGCAATGGCGATGCCCAGGGCCTTCGCAGGCTTGTCGAGACCAAGTTTGTGCGCTTCCTCAGTAAAAGTGCCATTGCCGTTGTTGTGGTAGACCAGCATCGTGATGGGCTGGAAAACGTCGGGGTGGCAGTAGCCGCGATATCCCTCGCGATGCTCACCGCACCACAAATCGTCCCAGTCCCACTTGATGTAGCGCAGGACAACAAGATCGAGCCGCCCGTCGCCATCCAGATCGACCCAGGCCGCACTGGTCGACCAGCCGCTGCCGCCAACACCGGCCTTGGCCGTGACATCGGTAAACGTGCCGTTGCCATTGTTGTGGTAGAGCTTGTTGCCGCCATAAGCGGTCACATACAGGTCTTCATAGCCGTCGTTGTCGTAATCACCGACAGCGACCCCCATGCCGTATCCAACGCCTTGCAGTCCTGCCTTCTCCGTCACGTCTTCAAAAGTGCCATCGGCCTTCTGGTGATAGAGCCGGTTCCAATATTCAGGCCCCGTCTTCTGCGGAATAGTCCCCTTAGGAGTTGGATCGCCAAAAGGCGCACCATTGACCAGGAACAGGTCGAGCCGTCCATCATTGTCGTAGTCAAAGAGCGCAACCCCCGACCCCATCGTCTCAATCAGATACTTCTTCGAGGTATGCGGCGCCTGATGCAGGAAGTGGATGCCGACCGCATCAGTAACTTCGATGAAGTTTCCCGGAGTGGGTGTCTGAGCACGGCAGATCGCAGGCAGCAGGAACAATCCGCACACGATAGCGGTGCCGATCGTGCGGAGGCGACCCTGGCAAAAACCCATCATTTAGACTTCGACTCTTTGCCGGACTTCTCGCAGGCCGTGCACAGCTCACCGACAATGCCCTTGCCTTCCTGGACGGTATAAATGCGGTCGATGTTCGGCAGAGATAGCTTCTCAACCGCACCGCTGGGCCAATGAATCTCGACCTGATCAACCTTGGTCGTTTCGCCAAGCCCAAAGTGAACACGCTGATCGTTGGAAGAAATGTAACTGCCGCCGCTCAACACATCGTCGCGCCGCTTGATGCCGCCTGCTGTCAGGTAAACCGTCGCGCCTACAGCGTCGCGCGGGCTTTTCGGCCCGCCAATCAGCTTCATCTCTACCCAGTGATGGTTGTCGGCATTCACGTTACGCAACAGCACCGGCGTGCTGTCCATCACGCTGATGACCACATCGATCTTGCCGTCGTTGAAGAGATCGCCAAACGCCGCTCCGCGTCCCGCGACCACATCAGCAAGTCCTGTCCCCTTCACCGGAGGCACATATTCGAACTTTTGGCCTTTCATATTGTGGTATAGCAGCGGCCGCTCGGCGAAGCTGGTGCCCCAGTCATACTTGTCCACCTGCGGATAGACATGCCCGTTGACCATGAAAATGTCTTTCCACCCGTCGTTGTCGTAGTCAATAAAACCAACGCCCCAGCCGAGAAATGGAATACTCTCCTGCGCGATGCCCGCGTGGTAGCTTACGTCAGTGAAATTGGCGTCGCCGTCGTTATGAAACAGGACTTTGTAGTCGTCAGAAAAATCAGTGGCGACAATGTCGAGCAGTCCATTGTTCTGGTAATCGCCAACTGCAATGCCCATGCCCGCAATCTCCCGCCCGTCCTGGTTGAGGGCAAATCCCGAGGCGTAACTGTCGTCCTCAAACGTGCCATTGCCTTTGTTGATGTAGAGGTAGTTGGGCGTCGAATCGTCGGCGACTATTAGATCGACTTTGCCATCGTTATTCAGGTCAACAAAGATGGAAGAAAAGCCGTAATAGGCGTTCGGGTCGCTCACTCCTGCTTTTTCGCCCACATCGGTAAACGTGCCGTTGCCATTGTTATGGAAGAGGTGGTCGTGCTCCCCCTGAAGGCCGCGCGGGCCGCACATGGTTGCAACGCCGCGGAACTGGCATCCCGAAAACCCTACAGCCTTCGTTCCCGGTACCGGCGGATTGCTCATGTCGTAGTGGATATACCCCGGCACGAACAGATCGAGACGGCCATCCCCGTCGTAGTCGCCAAACGTGGCCCCGGTTGACCAGTTGCCGAGCGTGACTCCGGCCTTCTCGGCAACGTCGGTGAAGGTCCCATCATGGTTGTTGTGATACAGGCGGTTCTTGCCGTAATTGCCGACAAATATGTCAGGCCAGCCGTCGTTGTCGTAGTCGCCGATCGCGACTCCAAAACCCCAGCGATCGTTGGTGACTCCGGCTTTCTCAGCGACGTTGGTAAACGTGCCGTCATGATTATTGTGGAAGAGCGCCGCGTGCGGAGCTGTGGCTTTGCCTTGTTCGGCTTCATAGGTCGAGCCGTTTACGAGATAAATATCCAGCCAGCCATCATTGTCGTAGTCAATCAGCCCCACGCCAGAGCCATTCGTCTCAATGATGAACTGCTTCTCCGGAACTCCCATCTGGTGACGCCAGACCGTCAGACCCGCCTGCTTGCTGATGTCCTGAAAAATAACTGGGCCGCTGTCTACGAATCCGCCGGCGGTAATGGGCCTGTTTTCAGCGTCATGGACGGGCGCATGGACCCCTCCCGTGGCATTGCCTCCCATCGGGGCCTGGGCAGGCTGAGGCGTTTGTCCGCGTGCGGACAGAATTGCGAAGAAAATAAGAAAAATGGAAGTGGCAGACACACGTCCGCCTCTGTACAAATGGCACCTTTTTTTACAACGGGACACGCGCTGAATATAGCAGATTTGGCATGGTGTTCGTCTCAGCCCGAAGTGCATGAAGCCGCAACCGTGTCACAATCTGTCGCTTTGCGATACTATCCAATCTTTAAAGTGTTTATTCTTTTTGAGACGTACAGGCATCCGCAAAATTCTTGCCGTTTGCCCTCGACTTCAGAACCGGTATGAACATTAAAGAGGTTGCCAAGCTCGCCAAAGTTTCCACTGCAACTGTTTCCCGCACCATCAACGGCTCCGATAAGGTCACGCCGGAAACAGCCGAGCGTGTGCGCCGAGCGATAGAAACGCTAAAGTTCTACCCCAACACCAACGCGCGCGCACTCGGCTCAGGACGCAGCAGCCTCTATGGGCTGATCATCTCCGACATCACTAACCCGTTTTTTCCCGAGTTAGTCAAGAGCTTTGAAGACATTGCTGTGCAGCACGGCCAGGAAGTGCTGATCGCAAACACCAACTACGACCCGCACCGCATGGAACTATGCGTAAGCCGGA
Organism: Alloacidobacterium sp.; assembly: GCF_035631355.1. NCBI lineage: Bacteria > Pseudomonadati > Acidobacteriota > Terriglobia > Terriglobales > Acidobacteriaceae > Alloacidobacterium > Alloacidobacterium sp. Next base: position 21,565 of record NZ_DASQIX010000035.1, on the reverse strand, counting down.
TGCTGCAGCGCAAGGTGGACGGCGTAGCCATCATGACTTCGGAAATCGCCGAACATCTGATCGATGAATTCCATAACCGCAGAATTCCTCTGGCCTTTCTCGATACCGCCGTCCCGCAAAAAGGCATCAGCAACATCCTCGTTGACTATGCCTCAGGTGTCGACGCGGCAGTGGGGCATTTGACCAGCCTGGGACACAAGGCCATCGCCTTCATTGCAGGCCCAATGTCGCTTGAATCGGCGCGTATCCGTAAACGCGCATTTATCCAGAGCATGAAGCGCAACGGCCTACATCTTGATCTTCAGCTCATTGAAGAAGGCAACCACCGCACTGACGGAGGACATGAGGGGATGGCGCGCCTACTCGATCTGAAGTCGCGTCCAACGGCAGTCATCGCGTCCAACGACCTCACGGCAATCGGTGCTATGGGCGCAATCTTTGAGCGCGGCCTCGAAATCCCGGGCGACATTTCCATTATCGGTTTTGACGATATTGAGTTGAGCGCTTTCACGCGACCCGCGCTCACCACAGTCAGATTATCGCGGCAGGAAATCGCCAAAATGGCCTTTCGCGCGCTCTACAACACCTACCAATCCGGTGCAGTCAAAGGGGCCGAATATCCCATTCAGCCTACCCTGATCGTGCGCAAATCAACTGGCCCAAGACCCGCCGGCAAACACTAGACGTTCACCGGATCACTCGATCCTCTCATGGCGATAGCCGGCTGCGGTCAACACATCAGCTATCTCGCGGATATGCTCATAGCCGCGCGTTTCCAGCGTAAAGTCAATGACGGTGTCGCCTAGGTTCACACCGTAATAGGCGCGGTCATGCGCCGTTTGCACAATGTTGGCCCGTACATCGGCAAGTATTTTCGTAAGCTGATGCAGCGCTCCCGGCCTGTCCGTCAGATGAATCCGCAGCCGCGTACGCCGTCCGTCTTTCACCAGACCGCGCTCAATGATCTTCGCCAGCAGGCTGACGTCGATGTTGCCGCCGCCCACTACAACCGCTGTCCGCTGGCCATTCAGTGAGGTTTTACGCTGCAACAATGCGGCCAGAGCAACCGCGCCCGCGCCTTCCGCCAGAGTCTTCTCCCGTTCCAGCAGAATAAGGATCGCCTTCGCGATTTCTTCCTCGTCCACGGTCACAATTTCATCGACATAGCTCTGGACTAGAGCTAGTGTCTGCTCACCCGCGCGCCGCACGGCAATGCCGTCTGCGATGGTTGCTTCAGCCGAAACCGTGATCGGTTTGCCGGCTTCCGTGGCGCGCAGCATCGAGGGCAGCCGCTCGGTTTGCACTCCTACAACGCGAATTTTCGGATTGCTTTCCTTGATGGCGCAGGCCACACCGCTGATGAGTCCGCCGCCGCCGATGGGTACGACAACCGCCTCAAGCCCCTGCACCTGTTCCAGCAATTCGAGCCCGATGGTCCCCTGCCCGGCAATCACCTGCGCGTCGTCAAACGGATGCAGGAATGTCATCCGGTCCGCTTCCGCCTGTCGCGTCGCTTCTGCATAGGCTTCATCGTAATTCGCCCCATGCAGCACAACCTCTGCGCCGAACCCGGAGGTCGAAGACACCTTCACCAGCGGCGTCATCAGTGGCATCACAATGCGCGCCTTGATGCCGCGCTGTGTTGCATGAAATGCGACGGCCTGAGCGTGATTGCCCGCGCTAGCGGCAATCACGCCGCGCGACTTTTCGGCTTCCGTCAACATGAGAATCTTGTTGAGGGCGCCGCGCTCCTTGAAGGCCCCCGTGCGCTGCAGGTTGTCGAGCTTGAGAAACACCTCCTGCCCCGTCATCTGCGATAACGCTGCCGAGTGCTGCGCGGGTGAACAATAGATAAAGTCGCGGACCCGCGCCCGCGCTGCCTGTACGTCTTCTAATGACACGCTCATTCCTATGACTTCCTCACGCCAAAAACCGGGTTCCCGGCACGCGCGGTATTCACGTACTGGGGTGGTAATAAAAAAGCCACCACCCGTTGCGGGTGGTGGCTCTGTGTTGCTTCTAAACTCCGGTCGCCTTATGCACCCGCATGTTGTTCGAAAGTAATTCGAATGATGCCGATGCAAATGGAAATGGCAATCGCGCGGGACTGCGGAACTACTTCACGGCGCTGGCTGCTGATTTCCATGGCGGTTGACTTATCAGTATCAGAGCCGCGCGGCTGCGTCAAACTCTCATGCCCGCTGCGAAAACAGCATGTGCCCGGTGACCGCCAAAATAGTACGCAAGCTCGCGATAGTCTCCAGCATCGTGGATGACGAAATCCGCAGATTTACCGGCTTCGAGGCTACCTATCCTGTATCCTCGATTCAAACTCCACGCCGCATTCACGGTTGCCGCTGTAATCGCTTCCGCCGGTGTCATCTTCATCTGCGTGCATGCAAGCGACAGAATCATCGTCATCGAAGCCGTGGGCGACGAACCGGGGTTAAAATCCGTGGCAATCACGACCGGCAGTCCTGCTTCGATCATCGCTCGCGCAGGCGCATATTTCTGCGAACCAATGGCATAAACCGAACCCGGCAGCAACACTGGCTGCACGCCTGCCCTTTTCATGACGGCAATCGATTCCGGCGTAGTTTGTTCCAGATGGTCCACTGTCCTCGCACCCAGTTTAGCTGCAAGCTCAACCGCTCCGCTTGATGTGAACTGGTCGGCGTGTACACGCAGGCCAAGTCCATGCTGCTTTGCCGCTGTCAGCACACGCTCTGCCTGGGCTACGCTGAAAACCTTAGCCTCGCAGAAAATGTCGCAGTACTCCGCCAGTTTTCCAGCGGCAACGGCGGGAATCATTTCATTCACTACCAGATCGACATAATCGTCGGGTCGCGATTTGTACTCGTCAGGAATTTCGTGCGCGCCAAGAAACGTCGGAACGCAGCGCAGGGGTGTTGTTTCCGAAACACGGCGCACTGCACGCAGCAGCTTTAGTTCGTCTTCGACAGTCAGGCCATATCCGGACTTCGCCTCGACCGTCGTCGTCCCGCCTCGCAGAAACCAGCCAGCGTGTTTCTGTCCTATAGTGACCAACTCATCTTCCGTGGCCTCGCGAGTGCGGCGGACCGTGGATCGTATTCCGCCTCCGCGCTCTGCGATCTGCTGATAGGTCATGCCTGCGCAGCGCATCTCGAACTCATCAGCGCGGTTGCTGGCAAAGACTAAGTGCGTATGCGCGTCCACAAACCCCGGCATAACGACCCGCCTGCCAGCATCAACAACGTGTGTATCCGCTTCAGCCAGCGGTTCAACCTGCTCCCTTGTTCCGGTTTCTGCAATGTGTCCATCTTTCACCAGCATCGCGCCATCGTTGATGATGTGCAGTTCCCGCATCTCCGGGCCAATGCGCGGACGCGCCGGCCCCACCAGTGTCACCAGCTGAGAGCAGTTCGTAACGAGGAGTGATGATTGGCTCAAGCGTGCCTCTCGCTCATCGGCACGCGAATCTCCTTGTCCTTAGCAAACTCGATGGCTTTCTCATAGCCTGCATCAACATGGCGCAGCACGCCGGTTCCCGGATCTGTGGTCAGCACCCGTTCAAGTCGCTGCGCCGCCAGATCTGATCCATCGGCGACAACAACCATGCCTGCATGATGCGAATAGCCGATACCCACTCCTCCTCCGTTATGGATGCTCACCCACGATGCGCCCGCCGCTGTGTTGACCAACGCATTCAACAGCGGCCAGTCAGCGACAGCATCAGATCCGTCAATCATCCCTTCTGTCTCGCGATAGGGCGACGCGACGGAGCCAGCATCGAGATGGTCGCGGCCAATCACAATCGGCGCGCTGATCTCGCCCTTGCGAACTAACTCGTTCATGGCAACGCCGAATTTTGCCCTCTGCCCATAACCGAGCCAGCAGATACGCGCGGGCAGTCCCTGAAAGTGGATACGCTTCTGCGCAAGCTCAATCCAGCGGCGAAGACTCGCGTCTTCCGGGAAGAGTTCCAGCACAAGCTCGTCCGTCCGGTAAATGTCCTTCTGGTCGCCGGAGAGCGCGACCCAGCGAAACGGCCCTTTGCCCTCGCAGAAGAGCGGACGAATATATTCCGGCACAAAGCCCGGAATTTCAAATGCGTCTTCCACCCCGGCCAGCTTCGCCTGCGCACGGATATTGTTGCCGTAGTCGAATGTGACCGCGCCTCGGCGCTTCAGCTCCAGCATCGCCTTCACGTGCTCTCCCATCGTTTTCATGGAGCGCCGCGTGTACTCGTCCGCATCGCGCTGACGCAAATCGAGCGCTTCTTTCAGACTCATCCCATTCGGCACATATCCATTCAGCGGATCGTGCGCGCTGGTCTGGTCGGTCAGCACATCGGGAACAATGTTGCGGCGGATAAGTTCCGGCAGCACGTCAGCCGCGTTCGCTACTAGCCCAACGGAAATCGCTTTTCCCTCGTTCTTTGCCGCATCGAGGATAGTGAGCGCTTCATCGAGCGTCCGCGTGATGTGGTCGCAGTATCCGCTTGCCAGCCGCTTCTCAATGCGAGCCGGGTCAACATCGATTCCCAGGAAACGAGCGCCATTCATAGTCGCGGCAAGAGGCTGCGCGCCGCCCATCCCACCCATTCCGCCTGAAACGACAAACTTGCCGTCAAGCGATCCAAAATGCTGGCGCCCGGCTTCGGCGAACGTTTCGTACGTTCCCTGTACTATGCCCTGGCTGCCAATGTAGATCCACGAACCGGCCGTCATCTGGCCGTACATCATCAGGCCCTTGCGCTCCAGTTCGTGGAAATGCTCCCAGCTCGACCATTTACCGACAAGGTTGGCATTGGCCAGCAGCAAGCGCGGGGCCGCTTCATGCGTGCGCAGGATGCCCACCGGCTTACCCGACTGGATAAGCAGCGTTTCGTCATTCTCCAGGCCCTTAAGAGCTTGGACGATGGCGTGGAAACACTCCCAGTTACGCGCGGCCTTGCCGGTTCCGCCGTAGACAACGAGGTCGTCAGGACGTTCAGCCACCTCCGGATCAAGATTGTTCATCAGCATCCGCAGCGCGGCTTCCTGCTGCCAGCCTTTGGTATTGAGCGCGGTGCCTCGCGGAGCGCGAATGACTTCTGTAGTTGTCTCTAACATCTCTGTTTCTCCTTTAGGAGGAACCCACATCTCTTCGAGATGTGGGGCACCCAATGCACCCAATGCACCCAATGCTAGTTTCTCCAATCGTCAAATGCGCCTGACCTAATCGTGTCTGCTAACTTCTCGATATCCCCCGACAATACGCGGTCCTCCACAAGGCGCGGCACCACGCCGCGAACAACAATCCGCGCACATTCCACTTCACGAGCCGGCTTAAGTGGCGCGCGATAATCCAGCCCCTGCGCTGCTGACATCATCTCAATCGCCAGCACCCGCTCTGCATTCTCGACAACCTGCCGCAACTTGAGCGCCGAGGTCATGCCCATAGAGACATGATCTTCCTTGCCGCCGGAAGTCGGCACCGAGTCTACGCTTGCCGGATGTGAGAGCACTTTGGCCTCGTTGAGCAGCGAGGCGGCGGCAACGTGCGCGATCATCAGGCCGGATGAGATGCCCGGCGTATCAGACAGGAACGGCGGAAGTCCCTCGTTAATGTCCGGATTGATGAGACGGTCGATGCGGCGCTCGCTAATGCTCATCAGGTCAGTCAGAGCAATGGCTGCATAGTCGAGCGCGAGAGCGAGCGGAGCGCCGTGAAAGTTGCCTCCGGAAAGGATGTCGTCTCCGTCAGTGAAAATCAGCGGATTGTCGGTGGCCGAGCCAGCTTCTGTCTCGATGACTTCGCGGATATGAGCAAGCGCGCCGCGAGCGGCCCCGTGGACTTGCGGCATGCAGCGCAGACAGTAAGCGTCCTGTACGCGTGGATCGTTGTGGCGATGCGATTCGCGTATCTCGCTGTCTGCGAGCAGGCGGCGGAGATGCGCGGCCGCCTCAATCTGTCCGCGATGCGGGCGGGCCGTGTGGATGCGCTCATCAAACGGAGTGGGTGTCCCGCGCAGCGCTTCGAGCGACATCGCCCCGGCGAGATCAAATAGCTGGGTCACGCGCAATGCACGGCCAAGCGCAAGCGCTCCGGTTGCAGCCATGGCTTGCGTGCCGTTCAGCAGCGCCAATCCTTCCTTGGCTTCGAGCGTAAGTGGATCCACTCCGGCTTCGAGCATCGCGCAGCAGGCCCCGACTCGCTCGCCTTTGTAAATGACTTCCCCTTCGCCAATCAACGCCAGAGCGAGATGCGCGAGTGGCGCAAGATCTCCGCTTGCCCCCACCGACCCGCGCGACGGAATAACAGGATGAACGCCGTGATTGAGCAGCGCGATCAGTGTCTCCAGCACAACCGGACGTACGCCGCTGTGCCCTTTGGCCAGGACGTTAGCGCGGAGCAGCAGCATGGCGCGAGTCTCCGGCTCGGGTAGCGGCTCGCCAAGTCCACTGGCATGGCTGCGAACCAGATTGTGCTGGAGCGCGCTCAGGTCGCCACTTGAGATGCGGACATCGGCCAGCTTGCCGAATCCGGTATTGATTCCATAGGCAGTCTCGCCGTTGACGACAACTTTTTCCACGACTTCGCGTGATGCCCTGATCTTAGGCCATGCTTCGACGGCCACTGTAACTTCGCGGCTGTCGAACGCCACAGATGCGATTTCTTCGATGGTGAGCGCTTGTCCGGAAAGCGCGAGCGGTGCTGCTACTGCCATGACTCGCAATGGTACCGAGTCATACATTTCCCCGTACATGGCATTTCCACTGAATTTATAGCTACCTATAATGGTTTTCATCTATTTAGGAGATTATTTCAATGGATTCACCGGAAATCCTGGATGATTACAGCAGAAAGCTGCTCATCGAGCTTCAACGCGACGCGCGCGCTTCCTATGCCGATCTGGGACGACGCATCGGGCTGTCCCCTTCAGCTACCGCCGAGCGCCTGCGACGCATGGAAGATGCAGGAATCATCCGCGGTTACTCGGTCGAGATCGACCGCGAAGCGCTTGGTCTGCCGATCTTGGCCATCATTCGCATGACCTGCGACGGGCCGCGCTATCATCCTTTCCTCAAGTTCGTGAAAGAGCTGCCCGAAGTCCGGGAATGCCATCACGTCACCGGAGGTGACGCCTTCTTCCTGCAGGTGACGGCGGCCTCCATCGCAGAGCTGGAGCAGGTGATTGAGCGCCTTTTGCCTTACGGGATTCCGACTACAAGCATCGTGCTCTCATCTCCTGTGCCGCACAAACATTTTGAGTTTTTGCGGTCTCGAAGGTGAGGCGCCTGTCTCACTCATATCTCTTCGAGAAGAGTGAGAGGTCGCATTGGTTTATCCGACTATTCATTTGCGGTTTTTATCAACTGGATCAACTTATCCATTTCGGTAGGAGCTGTGTCGCCGATCACTATGAAGCGCAGATTTTGCTCGTTCCATGCGGCGATGTTAAAGGTGTTGCGCTTCTCCACCTTTCCCCCATCAGTCAGCTCATTTGCCGGGGCAGAAGACTGTCGAAAAATGAGCACAGATATCTTGTGCTGCTTATAAGCGAAGATGAGCTGCGCTCCGGGATGCTGGTCCAGGTAGACGATTCGTCCGCCAAGCAATGTGAACTCAGTCCCTTGCAGTTCGGGGATATTGAAGCTGAACGGAATCCGGCCGGCAAACCAAGGCTTGACGGTATGGCGGTCCGTGGAAACGACATCGACCGGATTCGCGCTGGCCAAAGCGCTGACATGCAAATCAGCGACCTCAGTGAAGGCATCCGCATGGCGCGGATGTTCCAACCAGACAAGGGCGATGAGAACCACCGCCAGTGCGGCGAAGACCCACGAAAGACGCAGGTCCCAGCCGCGGTGGGGCCTACGCGAAATCTGCTGTTGTATCTTCCGCCGGAATTCGGGCGCGGGCGTGAAATGGCCGTCGGCGGCGCGCAGGCTGCGTTTCATGCTGATGAGCGCACCGACCTCGGCTGCACAGCGCGGACATTCGCTGATGTGCTGCCGAATGTGGCCGGCCTGGTCCAGCGGCAGTTCGCCATCGAGATACTGCGCCAGCACGTCAGTGTCGCAATCAAACGGACTCATGTTGAGACCTCATGGATGGCATTTCCACCAGCCGGCGCAGCGAATTTCTTGCGCGTGACAGGCGTGACATGACAGTGCCGATGGGTAGCGACAGCACATCGGCTATTTCCCGGTAGGAAAGCTCCTCGACTTCGCACAGCAGAAGAATCTCGCGATAATGGACGGGCAACTCCGCCAGCGCGTCGAGTACGCGCTGCCGGTCCTCACTTCTCAGCAGGAGGGACTCCGGCGTGATGCTATGCGCGGCGAGCGCCCCTGCTTCTTCCTCCTCGTCTTCAAGCGACGAGGTACTGCGTGCCGCCAGGCCACTGCGCGATGTGAGAAACGTGTTGCGGAGGATACGGAACATCCATGCCCTCAGATTGGTGCCTTCCTGAAATGACTTGAATCCTTTCAATGCCTTGGCATAGGTTTCCTGCACCAGGTCTTCCGCGTCGACACGGTCGCCAGTCAACCAGTGGGCGAGGTTATACAACGAATCGAACAGCGGCATTGCAAGCTGTTCAAAAAACTCAGGGTCCATTTCCTGTGCAACCCCATGGGTTCTTACATTTCAGGGCTAAAATTTCCTTCTCGCGGAAACATTTAAGTCGTGCTTACTTCGTAGACAGTTTCTTCAAATAGCTGATAATGTCGGCGCGTTCATCCTGATTTGCAACATAGAATTCCATACCGTTATCAGGGATGAGCGAATCGGGATCCATGAGCCATTTATCGAGCGAAGCATCATTCCAGGTTAGTTGCGACGATTGTAACGCCGCTGAATATGTAAAGCCGGGCGATTTGCCCGCCTGCCTGCCGTAAACGCCACGCAGCCGCGGACCCTCCTCGTTCCGGTCGAGGGAGTGGCATCCGGTGCAGCGCTTTTCAAAGAGTTGCTTGCCTCGGTCAGCATCGGCACTGGCATAGGCGCTACTGGCGCGAGGAAAGATGGCCAGACCAGAGAGCAGCGCCGTAGCCATTGCAACACCGACCATCCACGACAGGATTGAGTTTTGTCTTAACATCATTTCTGCTCCGACATCATGCTCGATTCGCTCCCGTTTAGCCCTGCACCTTCGTGGATCACCTGTTGCTCATTTCCGCGCCTGAAGAAGTTTGTTTCTCGGCCCTAGCAGTGAGCGTGGAATCGACGACTGCAAGTGAATGACGCTGCGCCACAAAATGAACTTCCGCGATCCCAAGCACGCCGCGCAATTTCTCCGCTGATACCTTCACCGGGCCCGGCGATGGAGCCGAGCCGGGAGCAGGCTGGGGAAAGGCGGTGGACATGGCGGTGTGAAAGGTCGCGTTGCCTTCCACCTTTTGCATGACCTGATGGATGTGTCCGTTGAGGACGGTGATGGAACCGAAGCGCTTGAGAAGAGAGAAGGCCTGCTCGCTGTCCGACGTGCTCCATCCCCAGTCTGGGTAGACAGCCCAGAGAGGAATATGGGCGAAAAGCACGATTGGGGTGCTGCTTTTGCGTGAAGCCAAATCCTTCTTCAGCCAGTCAAGCTGCGCCTGGCCAAGCCTGCCCATGCCTTCCAGTTGGACCACGTTCACCAGGCCAACGAAGTGCACACCTTTGTGGTCAAAGCTGTACCAGCCATTTCCGGCAGCATCCTTGCCGTAGCGCTCAAGGTAGAGTTTGCCGTCGTCGACGGCGGTGTCATGCTCGCCGGGGACATAGAATATTTGCCGCCTGGCGCCGGTGAGCACCTGGTCCATGGTGTCGAATTCAGATGGCTTGGAAGTGTGTGTCAGATCGCCTGTGTGGATCAGGAAATCGGGCGAGCCGGGTGCGGAGAGAATTTTGTCTACAGCGGCCTGTAGTGTCCCAGTAACATCGGTGTTCGCGGGCTTGTTAAAACCGATATGGCTGTCGCTGATCTGGACGAAGCTGAAGTCTTCTTGTCTGGAGCCGCGCATCGGCAATCCAAAAGCGCGCGATATGGGAACGCCCCCGGCGAAGCTCCAGACCACGCCTGTCCCAGCCCAGGCCATGCACTTGAGAAAACCGCGCCTGTCGATGCCGTCCAATGATGCGGATGAGTCGAGGACATCCGGTTCAGGATGAGTCGTATTTTTTTTCATGCCTGATGTTGCTCCTGCAATATGAGTTCATCGAGGAGAACTGAGGGATGAGGAATTTATTCCATCGCGGGAGTTAGATAAAGCGGAAAGCCTGGTACACATAGAGGCATTCCTCCAAGTTGAGTGTCCGCTTCAGCACACATGCTGTCCGATGGCGAACATCTCTTCTGCTCCACATTGCGTTCGCTCCGCGCTCATCGCGCGCCTAAACCATTACTTTTGTGATAATTAGCTCCCGCTAATTCCACCTCTTCTGGCTGCATCCCGATTGGTCACTCTCATGCATACCTAACAGTGCAGCCAAAGCAGCACCGTTCATACACGGAGCAAGCCATGACGAAACGCACTCTACGCTTTTTGCTCACTCTCGCCGTGTTAACCAGCACTCTCTATGCAGCTCCCGGCGATTCGGTCATTCCCTTCCTCGGCAAATGGAAGCTTGATCCCGCACATAGCCGTCTCACCGATCAGATGAAAGTCGAATCAGCTGGGCCGGACAAATATAACCTCAATTTTTCTGGCGACAATGTCGAAACCATCGTAGCCGACGGCACTGACCAGCCCGGTCTTTTCGGCAGCACCCTCGCCATCATCGTCCAGGACGCCAACAACTGGAAGGTGATCCGCAAAACCAACGGCCGCACCACCATCATCGGACTATGGGAGCTTTCCCCCGACGGCAAAACATTAACCGACAACTTTACCGGCTATCACAACAACGGGACCACCACCAATCTGCACTACATCTACCAGCGCATCTCTGGCCCTGCCGCTGGCTTTGTAGGCACATGGGAAAGCACTACGGAAGACGTCAACTCCACTTACGAGATGGAGATCAAGCCATTCCAGGATGGCGGGCTCTCCTTTACCAACGTCTCCGCCCAGGTAACGCAAAGCCTCCAATTTGACGGCAAGGACTATCCCGGCTCCGGTCCTAATGTGCCCGCGGGCTATGCCTCCTCAGGGCGTCGCATCAACGATCGCAGCGTTGAGCGCATCGACAAAATTAATGGCAAGACCCTCTATACGCAGCAGATCGAGATCTCCCAAGACAGCAAAATCCTCACCATGACCATTCACATACCGGGACGCGACAAACCCGACATCATGGTCTTTAATCGCGAATAAGGTTTAAGCGGGTTGGGGCTGCGGGGCTCTCGGCTTTCTTGCTGGTTTCTTTTCGGCTTGTGCGATGGCGGGATGGTGCGTACCGCCGATGGCTTCTGTCAGCTTCAGGCTGGCTTCGCGGAGAGCGGCGCGCACGGTCCTGGGCGTGGCCGGATCTTCGAGTCGCGCCAGGTATGGTACGGTGAGCGCGGCGACCGCATTGTTGTTCTCGTCCAACACGGGATAGGTGATGTTGATGACGCCGCGTATCTGGTAGCTGTCACGCTCTTCGTATCCCTGCTCGCGTATTTTTGCGAGATGCTCCTCTAAATCCTTGGGAATGCGGTTGCCGGTCTGGTGCTGCCAAATTTCTACAGCGCGGTTGCACTGCTCGCGCGGTATGTGGGCCAGGATGACGTGGCCAGTGGCGGCGTGCATGAGATCGACGATGGAGCCGGCCTTGACGTAGAAGCCAGGGCTGACGGGCGAATCGGCCTGCGCGATGATGACGACGTGGCCACCTTCGAGTACTCCCAGATGGACGGACTGGTTGAGCTCGTGCACCAGGTCCTGCATGACGGGAAGCGCTTCGGCGACGAGGCGCTTAGTGGGCGGGTATTCGAGCGCCATGCGGAAGATTTTGAGGCTCAGACGGAAGCGGTCGTCTTCGTCCGACCGGCTGATATAGCCGCGCTCCTCCAGGCACAACAACATGCGGAAGATTTCCGAGACGGTGCGGTTGAGGCGGCGGGCAACGTCGCTCTTGGTCAGGCCGGACGGTTCAAGTGCGAAAAGTTCAAGGATGTCGAGGCCTTTTTCAAGGGCCGGAGTCGGGTAGCGTCGTTTTGGCGTCTTCAAAGTGGGTGCCCCGTGGGGGATTGCAGCGATTGTAAACCGGCCATTCGGAAAGACTGTAGAGCATTTGGTGTTGCCGGTCAAAAGGGTGTTTAGCGTATAAAAGGAGTGATTCGGCGTACATCTTGCCTCTGCAGGCGAAAACCTCTACCGCTGAGGGCGCTAAGGTGCGCAGAGGAAAACCTGTTTCACCGCAGGGACAAATAGGAGAATGAGCTTGAGAGCTAAACGTGGGTTGCGAGTTTTGGCCGGGATGGTGGTGATGAGCGCCGGATTGATTGCCGTGGCGCAGCAGCCTAATGCGGACGATATCGTCTGGCAGAAATCGGTAGCGAAGTATGACAAGCAGCGCACGGCGGTGCTGGCCGATGTGGACAAGGCGGCGCATGAAGGGCCGTTTCAACCAAGCTGGGACTCGCTGAAAGGGTACAAGATTCCGGAGTGGTATCAAGACGCCAAGTTCGGGATTTTTATTCACTGGGGCGTGTATTCGGTGCCGGCATTTGGGAACGAGTGGTATCCGCGGAATATGTATGTGCAGGGCAGTCCCGAGTTCAAACATGAGGTGGAGACCTACGGGCCGCAGACCAAGTTCGGCTACAAGGACTTTATCCCCATGTTCAAGGCGCAGGACTTTGACGCTAAGGCGTGGGCCGCGCTGTTCAAGGAGTCAGGCGTGCAGTATGTGATTCCGGTGGCGGAACACCATGACGGCTTCCAGATGTACAACTCCAACCTGAGCGACTGGTGCGCTGCGAAGATGGGGCCGAAGCAGGACATTATCGGCGAGCTGCGGACGGCGATTCTGGCCGAAGGGCTGCACTTTGGGGCGTCGTCGCACCGTGCGGAGCATTACTGGTTCATGAACGGCGGGCGGCAGTTCCCTTCAGACGTTCAGGACCCGAAGTATGCTTCGTTTTATGGGCCGGCGCATGTGGGCATCGATCCGGACAAAGACCAGACGGGGCATCCCGATACAGCTTACCTGAATGACTGGCTGGCGCGCAGCGGCGAGATTGTAGAGCGGTATCATCCGGAGCTGATGTATTTCGACTGGTGGGTGGAGCAGGACACGTTCCAGCCGTATCTGCAGCGGTTTGCGGCGTTCTATTACAACGAGGCGGCGAAGAATGGACAGCAGGTGGTGCTGTTCCGGAAGAACAATGCGTTTCCGGACGGAACGACAGTGCTGGATATTGAGCGCGGGCAACTGGACAAGATTCGAGAACAGCACTGGCAAACGGATACTTCTGTCAGCCAGAAGTCGTGGGGGTACATCAAGGGCGATACTTACAAGTCGCCGGAGAGCATTGTTTGGCAGTTGATTGACATTGTGAGCAAGAACGGGAACCTGCTGCTGAATATTGGGCCGAAGTCAGATGGGACGATTCCGGAGGAAGCGCAGTCGATTTTGAAGCATATGGGCGCGTGGCTGAAGGTGAATGGCGATGCCATTTATGGGACGAGACCGTGGACGGTTTACGGCGAAGGCCCGACGAAGGTGGTTGCGGGATCATTCAACGACGCGGATACGAAGCCCTATACGGCGCAGGACATCCGGTTTACGACCAAAGGTAAGACACTGTATGCAATTGCGATGGGCTGGCCTGCGGACGGAAAACTAGTGATTCATTCGCTAGGCGAGGGCGGCGGGTTCAAGGTGGGGAATGTTTCACTGCTGGGAGCGAGCGGGGCGATTCACTTCACCCAGGAAAGCGATGGGCTGCATCTGGAGCTTCCGGCGCAGGCCCCAGGCGATTATGCTTACAGCTTTAAGATTTCGCCTCCGGGCGAATGAATGGCGTAGGCGAGATTCGTCGGACTTTGGTCTGGCGCATCTGGCCGCTAATGTTTTATTGACAAATAATAAGTTTTACATATAGAAGTTTGAGAGCGCTTTCCTTTTCTTTGTCGTGAGCATGGACATTCCAGCCCGTATTCAGCAGAAGCCGCCTCTGCCGCGGCAGCCGCGTTCGATTATCGTAGTCGGCTCTGGCGGGATTGTGCGTGACGCGCACCTTCCTGCATATCGAAAAGCGGGATTTCCGGTGGCGGCGCTGGTAGACGCGAATCCTGAGAGGGCGGCAGCGGTGGCCGCTGAGTTTTCCGTTCCGCTCGCTACTTCGTCGCTGGATGAGGCGATTCGGAAATCGCCTGCCAACTGCATTTTTGATGTGGCTGTACCGGCGGGGGCGATTCTTGATGTGCTGCCCAGACTTCCGGACGGCGCGGCTGCCCTGGTTCAGAAGCCGATGGGGAATACGCTCGCGGAAGCGGAGCAGATTCTGGCAATCTGCTGTAAAAAGGGGCTGACCGCGGCAGTGAATTTCCAGCTGCGCTATGCGCCGGTGATGATGGCGGCGCGGCATATGGCCGATGCAGGCCTGCTGGGCGACATACATGACATGGAAGTCCGGGTGAACGTCTTCACGCCCTGGGACCTGTGGACTTTTCTTGCGACAGCACCGCGGCTAGAGATTCTTTACCACAGCATTCATTATGTTGACCTGGCGCGGTCGTGGTTCGGCAATCCGAAACGAGTGCTGGCGAAAACGGTACGGAATCCGCGAACGGCAAAGCTGGCGGCAACCAAAAGCGTGATCATACTCGAGTACGACGGCAGTAAGCGCGTGTATATTGCGACGAATCACGGCCATAAGTTCAAGGATTCGCAGCATAGTTATGTGCAGTGGGAAGGGACTGAAGGAGCGCTCCACGCGGTGATGGGCGTGAATCTCGATTATCCGAAGGGGCGTCCGGATTCGCTGAGTTTCGCGCGGACGGATGAGGGATGGCAGGCGCTGCCGACCGAAGGCAACTGGTTTCCGGATGCGTTTATCGGCTCGATGGGATCGCTGCAGGCTTATGTGAATGGCGACGTAAAAACGCTGCCGACCAGCGTTGAAGACGCAATCGACACGATGCGGACGGTTGAGGCCGCGTATATTTCAAACGAGCGGGACGGGGTTCCGCTGATGGGGCACTGAATATGCCAACTACACGCCTGCGCATCGCGGTCCGGGAATTTGTGGATTTTGAGAATGCGCTTGCCGAAGAGATCGAAATTTATCGCAAGCAGCATCCGGAAGTGGAGTTCGAGGCTGTTCCGCTGGACCTGCATAAGCTGCATGGCGAGATGTTCGAGAAGAATGGGCTGCGCAACGGCACATGGGACATTGGCTACATCAGTACGGACTGGCTGGCCGAGGCGGTGGATGAGTACGCAGTCGAAGAACTGGCGTCATATATGAAGCAGAAACCAGTGGCGGACTGGCCGCAGGGATGGGCGCGGTCGATTGTCGAGCCTCTGATATTTGGCGATAAGCTTTACACGCTGCCGTGGCACGATGGGCCGGAATGCCTTATCTACCGGAAGGACCTTTTTGAGGACCGCGGCGAGCAGGAGCGATTTCGTAATCAATACGGTTACGAATTGAAGCCGCCGTCGACATGGAAGCAGTTTTCAGATATGGCGCGTTTCTTTACCCGGCCTGCTGAGAATCTCTATGGGACGCTGTTTGCGGCATTTCCGGATGGGCACAATACGCTTTACGATTTTGCATTGCAGCTATGGAGCCGGGGCGGCGAGTTTGAAGACAAGGATGGCAAGGCGGTTTTAGACACTCCGGAAGCGACGGCTGCACTGGATTTTTACCGGAACACGATACGCGATACGTCAATGTGTTATCCGGGAGCGGCGGATTTTGATTCGACGCGCTCGGGCGATGTGGTGCTGTCTGGAGCGATTGCGATGATGGTGAACTGGTTTGGCTTTGCTGCGCGCTGCGACCGGCCGGGTTCTCCTCTTCAGGGCAAGATTGCGATTGCGCCGATTCCGGCGGATGAAGGCAAGCCGCCCGCGTCACTCTCGGTCTTCTGGACTCTGGGGATCGGGACGGGATCGAAGAACAAGCAGGCCGCGTATGACTTCATCCACTTCCTGACACAGCCGGAGATGGACCTGGGCATCGTGAAGCATGGCACGGTTGGAGTGCGGCTTTCGACCTGGAGGAATGCCGACGTGCAGAAGCAGATTCCCGCGTATGCCAGAATCGAGGAGATTTCTCTGGGAGCGCGCAGGCTGCCACGCAGCCGGAACCTTCCTGCGTTTGCGGAGATTCTGAACGACGTCGCCATGGAAGCACTGAAGACTGAGGAGCCTTCGGCTGCGATTCTGGCACGAGGGCAGCAACGCATAGACGTACAAAGGATTGCATTTCGATGAGTAGCGGAGACGCATTTCGACTGGACGGGAAAACGGCGCTGGTGACCGGCGGCGCGAGCGGTATTGGCGAGGCCACATGCAGAGAGCTGGCGCGCGGCGGGGCTTCGGTGATTGTGGCGGACATTAACCTGACAGCTGCGCAGGCGCTGGCAGGGACGCTGCCAAATGGGAAGGCTGCGCATATGGATGTGACGAACCGCGAATCGATTGAGGCGGTTGCAGCGCAGCTTAATAGGCTCGACATTCTGGTCAACAACGCCGGTATTGCCAATGTGGGATCGATTGAAAAAGTCGAGCCGCAGGATTTTGATCGGCTGATGGAAGTGAATGTGAAGTCGGTTTATCTGGTGACACGCGCACTGCTGCCGCGTTTGCTGAAAGTACGCGGCTCGATTGTGAACATCGGGTCAGTCGCCGGTCAGGTTGGCATCAAGCAACGCTTTGCCTATTGCACAACGAAGGGCGCGGTGCTGGCGATGTCGCGGCAACTTGCGGTTGAGTATGCGAAAGAGCTGCGGGTGAACTGTATTTGCCCGGGGACGGTGCATACACCATTCGTCGAGGGCTACTTGGATAAATATCACGCGCAGGAAAAGGACAAGGTACGCGCTGAGCTGCATGCGCGCCAACCGATGGGTCGCATGGGCAAACCGGAAGAGATTGCGTCGCTGATTCGATATGTGTGTTCTGACGAAGCAGAGTTCATGACCGGCTCGCTGCTGGACATCGATGGCGGATGGACGGCTGTATAGCAGGTAGAAGGAGAGCGATTCCGATTGAGCGAACTGAAGATTACTCACGCGCGCGTCATCGATCTGCGCTTCCCTACTTCGCGGGAACATATCGGCTCTGACGCGGTGAATGTCGATCCAGATTATTCGGCTGCTTACTGCATTCTTGAAACTGAACACGGGCCGACTGGGTATGGGCTGACTTTCACGCTTGGGCGCGGGACGGAGCTGTGCGTCGAGGCGCTCAAGTATCTTTCACACTTTGCTGTCGGTCGCACGCTATCTTCCATCACTGATGACCTTGGGGCCTTCTACCGGCTGCTGACATCCGACAGCCAGTTCCGCTGGCTCGGTCCCGAAAAGGGCGTGATCCATCTTGCGACCGGCGCGCTGGTAAATGCGATCTGGGACCTGTATGCGCGCGTGGAAGGTAAGCCGTTGTGGAAACTGTTGAGTGACATGGATGCGGAGGAGATTGTCCGCGCCATTGATTTCCGCTACATCAACGACGCGCTGACCAGCGATGAAACACTGGAGCTTCTGCGGTCGCGCAGAGCCTGTATGGATACGCGGCTCAAGCAGCTACAGGAGACGGGCTATCCGGCTTATACGACTTCCGCCGGATGGTTCGGCTACAACGATGAGAAGATTGTGCGGCTGGCCAGCGAGGGACTGGCCGAAGGCTGGAAGCATTTCAAATTGAAAGTCGGCGGAAAGCCGGATGATGATTTGCGGCGCGCGCGCCTGCTACGGAACACGATTGGCCCGGACAAGAAGCTGATGATGGACGCCAACCAGAAATGGGATGTTGAGGAAGCCATCGAGCACACGCGGCGATTGGCGGAGGTGGATCCCTGGTGGATGGAGGAGCCGACAAACCCGGATGACATTCTGGGTCATGCGCGCATCCGGCGCGAGGTCCCCAATGTACGCATCGCGACGGGTGAGCATTGCCATAACCGCGTGATGTTCAAGCAACTGATGCAGGCCAATGCGATTGATGTTTGTCAGATTGACAGCTGCCGTCTTGCAGGCGTGAATGAGAACCTTGCCGTAATTCTGATGGCGGCGAAGTTCAACATTCCGGTATGTCCGCATGCGGGCGGAGTTGGGCTGTGCGAATATGTGCAGCACCTTTCGGCGTTTGATTATTTGCGGGTTTCGACCACGCTTGAGGACCGCGTGACAGAGTATGTCGGTCATCTGCATGAGCACTTTGTCGATCCGGTGCGGATTCGCAACGCGCATTATATGCTGCCGGAAAAGCCGGGATACAGCGCTGAGATTTATCCGGAGACACTGCAGGATTACAGCTATCCGGATGGACGCTTTTGGAGAAATGAATGAAGTTCGTTACGTTTGCCGAAACTGACGCGGTGGCGCGACCCGGATTGCTGATTGACGATTCGATTGTGGATGTATCGTCGCGCTTTCGCAGCGTGCTTTCCGTGATTCACGGTGGTGAAGAAGCGCTGAAGGCGGCTGATTCCCTTGCTTCGGGACCGCGCATTGCGCTGGATTCCGTGAAGCTGCTGGCTCCACTGCCGGATCCGCCGCGCATTTTCTGCGTAGGCCTGAATTATCGTGATCATGCGGTGGAATCGAAGATGGAGATTCCTAAAGTGCCGACGATATTTCTGAAGCTGCCTTCCGCACTGATCGGCGCGAATACGGCGATTGAGCTGCCTTCAATTTCTTCGCAGCCGGACTATGAAGCTGAACTTGCCTGCGTGATCGGGAAAGGCGGCAGCCGCATTGCGCGCGATGACTGGCGGGAGCATATCTTCGGCTATACGATTCTGAATGATGTGAGCGCGCGCGATGTGCAACTGGCGACATCGCAGTGGACGCTGGGCAAGAGCTTCAACACGTTCGCGCCGCTCGGGCCGGCGATTGTGACAAAGGATGAGGTTGCCGACCCGCACAATCTGGATGTGAAACTTTCGATTGACGGCGAGGTCCTGCAGCACTCGAATACGCGGGAATTGATTTTCAAGCTGCCGGATTTGATTGCGTACATCTCTTCGATTACTTCGCTGCAGCCTGGGGACATTATCAGCACGGGCACACCTGCGGGTGTTGGACTAGGACGCACGCCTCAGCGCTGGCTCAAGGCGGGCGAGACGATCACTGCCGATGTCAACGGGCTGGGGACGCTGGTGAATCCTGTAGTCGCGGGAGAATAGCTGCATCTATGGGTGTGACGCGCATTTCCTCGACATCGACGCCGCAGACGGGCGGACCGCTCACCGAGCGTCGCTACATTCTGCCGCTGATGCTGATTACCAGCCTGTTTTTTCTGTGGGCGGTTGGCGTCAATCTGAACGACATTCTGATTCCGCACCTTAAGGGCGCGTTTCACCTGACGGATTTTCAGTCTTCATTTGTGCAGGTGGCATTCTTCGGAGGGTATTTCCTAGCGGCATGGCCTGCTGGGCGGCTGATGGAGAAGATTGGCTATCAGCGCGGCATCGTTTGCGGGCTGCTGATCTGTGCGTGCGGAGCGTTCCTGTTCATTCCGGCTGCTTCGATCCATGTCTATGCGGTTTTTCTCCTTGGACTGTTTGTCATGGCCTGCGGGCAGTCGTTTCTTGAGGTGTCGTCGAATCCTTATGTGACGTTTCTGGGGCCGCCCGAGACTTCAGAACAACGACTGAATCTGGCGCAGTCGTTCAACGCTGTGGGCGCTGTGGTAACTCCGATTTTTGGGTCGGCGTTTATTCTTTCACGTGCCCATGCAGCGCCGGCCGGATCAGAAGCGGACGTAGTCCGACTGCCTTACATGATCATCGTCGGAATTTTTCTCGTGATGGCGCTGATTATTTTTTCGGCGAAGCTGCCGGTGGTTCAGGAAGAGAAAGCGGAAGAAGAATCGACGCGCTTTTCGGGGATTCTGGCGTTTCCGCACCTGCTGAAAGGTGTGGCGGCGCAGTTCTTTTATGTCGGCGCGCAGGTGGGCGTGGCGAGTTTCGTGATACGGCTGGTGCAACATGCGCATCCAGGCACGCTGGACACTGTGGCAGCGAATTATCTGAAGCTGCATCTGCTGGGGTTCATGATAGGACGGTTTTCCGGGTCGGCGCTGATGAAGAGGATCAAGCCGGCGCACATGCTGGCGGCTTTTGCTGTGGGCTGCGTGCTTTCGGTTCTTCCAGTGATTTTTACACATAGTGATGCGGCGCTGGCAGGGATCGTTCTGCTCGGGTTCTTTCACTCGATCATGTTTCCGACCATCTTCGCATTGAGCATTCGTCACCTGGGACCGTATACGAAACGTGGCTCATCGCTGGTCGTGATGGCGATTCTTGGCGGAGCGGTCTTTCCTGCTTTGATGGGGCGCATTTCGGATGCTACGAACATTCAGGCTGCGTTTTTTGTGCCGCTGGCCTGCTATTTGTTTGTGCTTTATTTCGGGGTGCGCGGGTATCGGGTGCGGCACGTTTCTGCCTAGGGCTGCACGCTGGGATAAAGGCCCTCATCGACGAATGTTCTATTCCCCGGCCTGAAGGCCGGGGCTTCTACCTAAAAACACATCTGTCTATCGGACGAGTATTACGTCCAGGAAGCGCGGGCCGTGGACACCGCGGATGCGCGTCATTTCTATGTCGGCTGTAGCAGATGGGCCGGATACGAACGTCAGCGGCTCGGTTTTGTATTGCTCCAACGCTGCTATGGCTTCCGGGACTGTCTCGACGATTTGATTCTCATAGACAACGCAGAGGAAGCGGTCGGGCAGGAGCGTCAGCTTGCGCGCGCCTTTGAGGATGATGGTTCCGGTGTGGGCGATAGCTACTTCGCAGCCAGAGATTGCTCCTTCCGCGATGTTGAGCTGGTCGGTCGTGCTTTCTAATTCGCGTTGCCATGAAAAGCCGGGCGGCAGATTCTGTTCTGGAAAATCATTAGCGACTATGGCGAACTTTTGATTGCCCGACTTCATGACATCGGCAATGGCAGTGGCAAGTGTATCCGCTTTTGCTTCAGAGATGCGCGCGTCGTATTCATATAGGTGATCGATGAAGATCTTCAGGATTGTTTCGCGGTCGAGGCTGGCGGTTTGTTGGTATTCGCGCTCGATGGCCTGATATTCGGAATGCGATGTGGTCGCATTTGCGGCGCGGATGCGGTTGAGGATGGCTTCGCGCGCGTTTGTTATATCAGACATTGACTTGACCCTTTAAACCAAAATTGTGCCACAGCAAAACAGAAAACAGGTCCTTCGACTCCGCGCTGCGCGCTCCGCTCAGGATGACAAATCTTTTGGAGGTTGCGAGAAACTGGAGGTTGCTTCGACGGACGCCTTTTCTCGTTCTCGCCACCAACTTCGGAAAGTCTGTTTTGGCAGCGGACGCAGATCGCGCACAGAAGTCCAGTTCCCCAGCATTCCGGGCAGGTGTTTCACCCATCCATCAGACACGAAGGGCCACTGGCCGATTCGGCCGAGGCGCTGCGCGGCTTCAAAATGGCGGCGGCCGGAGAAGATGTGCGCCATGGTCTTCATCCCGATG
>NZ_DASQIX010000034.1:0-12715 GCF_035631355.1 Alloacidobacterium sp. | reverse complement strand
ACCGCAGCCTCCTCAGCAACAGGAATATCGCTGGTGCCCGCGCATAATACAGCAAGCGGCCCTGCGCTGGGTGATGCACCGGTCTGACGAAGTCCAATGACTCGAGCTTCGGTATGATATTCAGCTTCCGGAACCATCTGCTTCACCGCATCCCATGCGGCAACACTGGCGCGAGTCGCGATCACATCCCCTCCGGCGAGCGCCATGCGGGAAAAGATTTCGGCGACCTGCTCGGGCGTTTTTCCGGCGGCGTAAATGACTTCAGGAAGCCCGAGGCGCAGTGAGCGGTGATGATCGATCTTGGCGAAGCCCGCATCTTCAAAGGGCAGATGCGATAGCTTTTCGAGGGCCTCGGCGGAAGATGCGCTGCCGGTTTCGACCTGCTTCAGCAGGGCGAGGATGGCGTCACGCGTCATGCTGCTCTCCCGGAGAAAAACATTTCGCCACGGAGGACGCAGAGAGCGCAGAGGTTTCGCAAAGGAGTCATGCTTTCACCTTCGTGTCTGCGACTGTTGCCAGCGCGGCCTGCATGACCTGCTTCAATGGAATGTCATGCTCACGCGCCGCGCGTGCACAATCTTCATACTCGGGCATCCAGTTCAGGTCTTCGCCATCGCGCGACCCAATTTTGATGCGTATGCTGCCATACTCCGTTTCGACTTCGACGAAGCGGCGCTGCAGAATGACGCGGCTTTCCTCGTGAACGCGAATGCCGAGCGTTGTTGTTTCACGCAGCAGCAGATTTTCAAATGCCTTACGACGATCAGGGTGGCAAAGCACGGTGAGCAGGCTGCCCATGCGGGCTTTTTTCATCACGACCGGAGTGCACATCACATCGAGCGCGCCTTCTTCGAGAATGCGCTCCATGGCATGTGCCACAAGCTGCGGAGTCGCATCATCCACAGCACATTCAAGCACGGTGACACGCTCACCATCTGCTTTGTTTGAAGCAACAGCATCGCCGATGCTCAGGCGCAGCACATTGGGAAAGTCTTTTGGATTACGCGTGCCCGCACCATAGCCGATCACTTTTGTCGTGAGCACCGGAATATCTGTAAAGCTGCAGTCAAGCGCCTTGAGAAGAGCCGCTCCGGTCGGCGTCGTCAGTTCTTTCTGAATGCCAGTCGAATACGTCGGGATGCCTTTGAGCAGTTCCGCCGTAGCGGGCGCGGGAACGGGAAACGTGCCATGCGCGCAGTCGACGAATCCGCTGCCTACGTTCACTGCCGAAGCAAACCACTTATCGACATCAAGCGAACACAGTCCCGCTGCACCACAGACGATATCGGTTATCGTATCGACCGCGCCGACTTCATGGAAGTGAACCATCTCGACTGGTACGCCGTGAATCTTTGCTTCGGCATGAGCCAGCAGTTCGAATGCGCGCAGGGCAAGAGTAACTGTGTCAGATGGGAGAGACGCATGCTTGACAAGTTCGCGAATCTGTTTCCAGCTTCTTCCTTGAATGTGTCTATGCTCATGATGGTCGTGTGAATGATCGTGCTCGTGGTGGTGATCGTGGGAATGTTGGTGATGGGCCGCAGGTCCCGCTTCGTCGCCATGCGATTCCGGCCGGGATGACAATTCAGGGGAGAGATGTTTGTGCTCAGCGATCTCGCCGCTGGCTGCGTCGAGCACATCGACTTTGGTTGCCGTGATGCCGCTGCGGTCAACGGATGAGAATTTCAGGCTCGCGCCGATGTTCAGCGCATTTGCAGTTTCTTCAAGTAATGCTCGCGGAACACCTGCATCGATGAGCGCACCGAGCAACATGTTCCCGCTGATGCCGGCAAAACAATCGAGGTAACCAATCCGCATGAAGCGATCCGGGGCTGAAGCCCTTCAATCTCCTGTCGTATTCACCGGGCTAAAGCCCGGTGCTTGAATAGTCTCTTTTCAGAGAAACAATTACCTCAGCGGCTAAAGCCACATTCATTTTGCCGCACTTATGGCATGGCTGAAGCCATGCCCTTACGAAACCGATGAGCTTTTTCCCGCAAGCATTAAAGCCGTACCTCTTCAAAAATATCCAGCCCAATGCTTCTACTTGAAACCCCTATGAAGCTTTTTCCGAGGTTTTCATGAGTATATCGACCGGGAGAATTTCATTCATCGACCCGGAACGGTAGCCGTCACAGTCTACCGCAACATAATGGAAGCCTGCGGCGCGCACAGCTTTGCCCATCTGCCGGAATGTTGCGGGTGACAACGCCGAGGGCAACTCGGCTTCGGCAATTTCAATCCGCGCGATGTTACCGTGGTGGCGCACCCGGAAATTGCGTAATCCCAGATCGCGCAGCCCCTCTTCGGCCTCTTCCACCATGCGGAGCGCTTGCGGCGTTACACGGCGGCCATACTCGATACGTGATGACAGGCATGCGGACGCGGGCTTGTCCCATACGCGCAGCTCCGCAGCCCGTGCGAGCGCGCGGATGTCGGCCTTGGTTAGTCCTGCTTCCGCCAGTGGAGCGGAAACCGCATGTTCAGACGCCGCTCGCTGTCCGGGGCGAAAGTCTTTTTTGTCGTCGATGTTCAGACCGTAAGCAACTGCCGAGAAACCGAGACGCAGACGTTCTTTTTCGAGCACGGTGAAAAGCTCGTCCTTGCAATAGAAGCAACGGTTGGCCTGATTGACGGCATATTCTTCGCGCTCCAGCTCATCGGTCACGACCGTGCGCAACGGAATCGACTGCTCCTGCGCAAATTCGACAGCTTCGCGGTAGTGACGGCGCGGCAGGCTGGCCGAATCGGCGATGATCGCCAGCATCCGGTCGTTAAGTACGCGATGCGCGGCCCAGGCAAGATATGCGGAGTCAACGCCGCCCGAGTAAGCAACGATGATGCTGCCTAGCTCGCGCAATCGAGCTTCCAGCCGCCGCTGTTTTTCTTCCAGTTCCGTCATCAGCCCAGCCATTGGGGATTGTGGTACGTTCCGTCGAAGTTGTGGCTCGTCTTGTATAGCTCGAACTGACCGTTCTGCGCGACGGTCTCAGTTTTCTTCAGGATAGCGCTGACCTCTGTCTCGCTGAGGCCGTGGAAATTCTTTGCTGTATCCAGCGCCTGCTGCAAGACCTGCATGGAATCGCATCCTGTGATGACGACGCTGACGGGCAGGTGCATGGCATAGCGCAGGCACTCGACCGGAGTGATGGCATTGCTCTTGAGAATGACGCCGTCACCCATCGGTTTCATGCCGAGGATGCCCATGTTCAGCTTCTTTGCCACTGGGATGACTTTGCTGCCGAAGCTATCGAAATGCGCGTCCATCGCATTCAGAGGCATCTGGACCGTGTCGAAAGTATAGTTGTGCTTCGTTGCAGTCTCGATCATGTGCAGGTGTATCTCCGGGCTTTTGTGCCCGGTGAATCCAATAAAACGCACCTTGCCTTCTTTCTTCGCCTTTTCGAGATACTCAAGCGACCCACCCGCCGCAAAAATGCGCTCAGGATCGTCCATGCGAATGACTTCGTGCATCTGGATCAGATCGATATGGTCAGTTTGCAGGCGCTTCAGCGATTGTTCAAGCTGCTGCTGGGCGGATTGAACGGTGCGTCCGTCGAGCTTGGTCATCAGGAAAGCTTTTTCTCGGTAACCGTCCTTAAGTGCGATGCCCATCCGCTCTTCGCTCAGGCCATCGTTGTAGTCCCAGCAGTTGTCGAGGAAATTCAGGCCCGAATCAAGCGCAGTGCGGACAATGCGGGTGCTTTCGTCCTGCGAAACATAGCTCCTGCCGATGTGATGGCCGCCGAGTCCGACGAGGGAGACGCGAGCGCCGGTGCGGCCCAGTGTGCGGTAGGGCATGCCGGCTGTATCCGCAGCCTCAGCGTGAGATGCGAGCGTTGAGGCGAGCGCTGTGATTGCGGCTGACTTGAGAAATTCACGCCGTTCCATCATATTGCTCCTCAAGGCCATCCTACTCCTTGCGCGCAGGATGACGAATGGGATTCGCTTGATTCGATACATCAGTGCATGAATCTAGTGGGCCAGTTCCGAGCGCGATAGTCTAGGAGGGGATGGCCGTGTTCGAGCTACGATCGACCCTCACCCCAGAGGAACGGCAGCAGAGGCAGAAGCTGATACTGCGGGACACACTGGCTCTATCGAGTTTGCTCCTCATTGTCATCGTTCTCTTCTTTGTCACGCTGGCGCTGTTTCATTCCTTTACCATCCATCGCCAGAGACTCGCGAAGCGGTGGCTTGCACGCGGCGAGTATGCGCTGCACGCAGGTCAACCTCTTGCCGCGATTGACGCATTGCGGTCGGCCTTGGCCTACGCTCCTGATGATGAAACCCTGCAGATCGAACTAGCCGAGGCGCTGGCGGCAGATGGGCGCACGCAGGAAGCCGTCGCATACTTCAACACGCTGCTCGAATCGCGTCCGGGCAGCGGAATGGTAAACCTGCAGCTCGCGCGGCTGGCGGTTAAACAGGGCGAAGAAGCCAATTCGCTTGACCATTACGAGGAAGCGCTGGACGGAACCTGGGAAGGCGATGGTTATACCCGCCGCCGCGAGGTCCGGCTGGAATTGGCGCAATATCTCATAGACCGCAAACACTATGATCGCGCACGAAATGAGCTGCTGATCGCAGCGGGCAATGCGCCGGATGACATCAACGTTCAGCTGCAGATAGCTGGCCTGCTGGAAAGTGCGCAGGACCAGGCCAACGCGCTGCATCTGTATCGGAGAGCGCTGCAACACAGACCGGAGCGCCTGGCGGCGCTGGAAGGGGCAGGGCGCACAGCCTATGCACTCAATCGCTTTTTGCAGGCGAAGAAGTATCTGGAGCGCGCTCTCAACCATCCCGAATTTGAAAAGCAGCCCACCGAGGCTCAGGCGCATTTCCGCGACATGCTCGCCGATGCCGACCACATTCTGCTGCTGTTTCCGGGACCTGAACTGAGCCTTCGTGCACGTGCCGATCGTATTTTGAGCAACAGAAAAATCGCCCAGGAGCGGCTCGCAGAGTGCCTCAACACTAAGACTGCCGTTCTACCGGAGCTGCAAGCCCTGGCCGATCAATGGCAGCATCTGCCGGACAAGCTCAGCCTACTGCAACTGGAACAGGATCCGCAGCTTGAACAGACCATCATGCAACTCGTTTATCAAACCGAGCGGGTCACCAGCCAGCAATGCGGTGCTCCCATGGGCGATGATGCATTGCTGCTGAAAATTGCTGAAGCGCCTGAGGCAGTCGAGCAACTATGAGCGTGCAGCCAATACGGGAAAGCGCATCGCAACCCGCAAAACCGGCGGCGCGGCTGACACAGCTGGAGTTGGAAAAGATTGCGCCCACCCGCGATGATCGGCTCTTTCTCGTGCTGTCGATCTTTATTGGAGTACTGTCGGGCCTGCTGGTGGTTTCTTTCCGCATCGCTATTGAATGGATCAAGATTCTGACGCTCGGCTCGGCCCCGCACGCTGGTCAGTTTCGATTGATACTTGTTCCTGCTTTTGCCGGGCTGCTTGTTGCTGCCTTGGTGCAGCGTTTCTTTCCCGCGGCGCAAGGCAGCGGAATAAACCAGACCAAGGCCGCCTTATATATCTACAACGGCTATATCTCGTTCAAGACAGTCATCGGGAAATTCATCACCTCAGCGCTGGCCATCGGCTGTGGGCACTCGTTAGGGCCGGAAGACCCATCGCTGCAGATTGGAGCGGGCATTGCCTCAATGGTGGCACGGAAGTTGAATCTTTCAAGGCAGCGTCTGCGCCTATTCGCACCCATTGGCGCGGCAGCCGGCCTGGCTGCGGCTTTCAACACACCCATCTCGGCAATTCTTTTCGTCATTGAGGAGGTCATCGGCCAGTGGAGTGCCGCAGTGCTCGGCTCGATTGTCCTTTCCGCCATTTCAAGCGTGGTGGTTGCACGCTGGTTCTGGGGACCAGAACCCATGTTCCGTATCCCGCCAATTGAATTGCGCGACCCACGTGAGTTGATCGCCTATGCGGTGCTCGGCGTCGCGGGAGGGTTCGCCGCCCTGGCCTTCTCGAAATCTCTTGGCTACCTGCGACCGCGTCTGCGCGCTCTGCCGCGCTGGACATACTATTGCCAATCATGCGTGGCGGGCCTGCTGGTCGGCCTGATTGGCTTCTTCGGCTTCGCGCAGGTCATGGGGCCCGGCTATGAAGCCTTAGACCAAGCTATGCACGGCCAGTTTGCATGGAAGCTGCTGCTCGCACTGGCACTGCTGAAGATTCTGGCGACTACGCTGTCTTTTTCCAGCGGGACTCCCGGCGGCATGTTCGCACCAACGGTGTTCATCGGCGGCATGCTGGGCGCGTCCGTCGGCTCATTTGAGAAGCTGTTCTTCCCCCATTTGACGGGGACCGTTGGCGCATACGCGCTGGTGGGCATGGGCGTTCTCTTTGCCGGGTTCCTGCGCGCTCCGCTGACGTCCGTTTTTATGGTGATTGAAGTCAGCGGCAACTATTCGATTATCGTGCCCGTAATTCTGGCCAACATGATCGCCTATCTTATGTCGCGCGCGCTGCAGCCTACCCCCATTTTCGAGGTGCTTACGCATCAGGATGGCCTTGCGCTGCCTTCGATGGAAGAGGCGCGCGAAGAATCCGAGCTGCATCTGGAAGACGCTCTACGGCCGGTCGACGTGCCCGTAGTCAAAGGCAATCAGGCGATTGGCGAAGTGGCGTTGATACTTTCCGCGAGCCATGCGTCGGCCGTGCTCGTATCACTATGGGATGGCTCGTGGTACGCCGTGAGCATGGATGAATTGACGACCGCCAGCGCCGCCTCGACACGCGACACGCCGATTGAGCGCACCCTGCCAGCAGAGCGGTCCCCAGTCCTCTTCCCCGATATGCCGCTTGAAAATGCGCTCCGTTATTTTCCGCGCTGGCCTGTGCTCCCGGTCCTAAACCGCGCCAGCAGGGGAAAGCTTGAAGGCGTCATCACGCAGGATGACGTGCTTCGTTGTTATCAGGAACATTAGGGCCAACATTTTCGCTCTCTGACTCATCTACCTCGATAGAGAAAAATAGGCTCTCATCCGAGACAAGCTGGCCTCTTTTTACGTCTACCCCTGTGACCCACTGCAAGTATTTCCCTGCCAATTTGGGCGAGGTTGCTATTTTGAGCTCCACTGTTCTGGAAGTAAATTCCTCTACGCTTGTTCTTGAAGAGCGGATTTCGTGCCGGCCTCTTACGCTGGCGATCATCGATGTGGTAGCCCTCACGCTGCTTACACCGTCTGTCCTGCTCATCCATGGTTATCATCCTTTCGCGGATGATGCAGGCATCTACGTCGCTGGCATTCGTAAGATGCTGGACCCTTCAGTCTTCAGCATCGATGCGAGCTTTGTCACAGCGCATACGCGCCTCTCCATCTTCTCGCACCTGTTTGCTGAAACAATCAGGCTCTTCCACATCCCGCTTGAGATAGGACTGTTTGGCGCATATCTGCTGTCGATTTTTGTGTTTCTGCTTGGGTGCCTTAAGCTCTCACGGCGAATTTTCCGTGACACACATCTGCAGTGGGGCGCCACACTGCTTGCGAGTACTCTTTTCACACTTCCTGTAGCCGCCACCGCGCTTTGGGTCATGGACCCCTATGTGACCGCTCGCTCGTTTTCGACGCCACTCTCTTTGTTTGCAATTACTGCCTGCATTGACCGTGATTGGAAGCGCACTGCCCTGTGGTTTGCCATAGTCGCCGCACTGCATCCGCTTATGGCGGCATATCTGGCAGGATTTCTTGCGGCGTACGCCCTTATCAGCGGAAGGCACTGGCGCTGGCTCGCAGCCGCCTGCCTGGCCGCATTCTCCTGTTCCGCTGTCATTTATTTCGCCACACGCCACGCCACTCTTCCCGACGGATACCGGGAAGCGGCATTGACTCGCACGTATTTCTTCCTATCATTCTGGCATTGGTATGAGGTGCTTGGGCTTGTCCTTCCCCTCCTGCTCATGCTGGTGGCCGCCTTCCGCACTCACAATATCGTTGCCAGAAACCTGTGTTTCTCCTGTATCGCAATCGGCGCGACCGCATCTGCCGCCGCTGCCTGCTTTGTACACACCAGCGGCAGCTTTTTCCTGGCGCGCATTCAGCCGTTGCGCGCATTCCAGCTTATCTACATCGTCGGCATTCTGTTGCTGGGCGCATTCCTCGCCGAATATCTTCGCGGACGCCGTTCCCCCTTCGGAATGGCACTGCTTCTTTTTATTGCCGGATTGATGGCCGTGGCGCAGAAGCAGGTCTATACAGCATCCGCTCATGTCGAATGGCCCTTCGCTGCGCCACGCAACCCATGGCAGCAGGCCTTTCTCTGGATACGCGAGAACACGCCAAAGGACGCTGTCTTCGCGCTCGATTCAAATTACACAAAGGTAGCCTCGGAAGACACGCAGGGCTTTCGCGCCACGGCTGTACGGAGCGCTCTGGTCGACGACCTGAAAGACGGCGGCGTAGCGGCTATCTTCCCCGAGCTTGCGCAGCGCTGGAAAATTCAGCGCGACCTCGAAACGGGGCTCGACCAAATAGGCGACCAGGCAAGAATCGCGCGCCTCAAGCCTGCAGGCGTGACGTGGCTACTGTTAAATTCTCGCGCCAGCACGCAACTTGCCTGCCCCTACCACAATGCGGCTGTGATGGTTTGCAAGCTGCCGTAAGGCGGGGCACAGCGCTCAGGGCGCAGGACACAGAAAGAAATCCAATGGTCTGTCTTGGCGTGCCGTCGCGCAGACTTAGTTGATGGCTCTTCCGCCTGCCTCATTAATCTGGATCGTGCACTCTGATCTCTGCGCTCAAGTGCCCTGTGCCCTGTACACTGTGTACTCAGTAGCGTCTTTCCTTACATGCTGAGCCTGTATCAGAGACTCATCCTTGGTTTCCTGCTGCTGATTGCGCTTGTTGCCGGACTGGGTATGCTCGTCCGCCACTCATTCGTGCATCTTTCCGCGCTCGACGCACAGCAGCAGGCGGCGGACGGTGCCGTGAGCGCACTCTCGCAGGTGCAGGCGTCCATCGCCCGCGAGCAGGTGCTTACGGGACATATGGCATCGGCTCCCGATCGCAACCTCTACACATTGATGCTTGCCCAAGGCGAAATTACCGGGCAGCGCATGTCCACTGCGGTAAAGACACTCGCACAGGACGAACCTGCACTCTCGCTGCAGAACGTTCAGCAGAAGCATGCGCACCTTCTCGAACGGCTCAAAGCCGCAGCGCCTGACACATGGCAGCGCTTCGCATTCGAGACACTGCGTCCGCAACTGGATGAAATCGACCAATCCATTTCTGATGATTTGAGGACGCTCTTCAGCAGCCGGGCCGCTCTCATGGCCAATCTCGATCACCAACGGTTCATGCTGCGCGCGCGCCTTATCGCAGCTTCCGGCATCAGCATCATGGCCGCCATAGCTATCGGCTTTATATCGATGCTGTTCGTTATCCTGCCCATCCGCCGGACGGCGCATACGGTGCGCCTCATTGGGCAGGGCGACCTGCACCAGCGCATCGAATGGCGCACACGTGACGATCTCGGCGACATCGCGAACGAGATCAACCGCATGGCCATTCGCCTGCGCGACCTGCGTGAGACGGAAGCCGGCCGCCGCCAGATGGAACAACAGCTGAGCGACGCTGTTGTCCAGTCCATCTTCGAGCCGGTCATTGTCACCGACGCGAAGGGCCATGTGCTGAAGCTGAACCAGGCATCTAGCGAACTGCTCGGCAAAGCCGCAACTGACAGAATGGCGCTGGCCAACACTCCGGGCGGCGAGAAAATTCTCAATGCTGTGCGCAATGCGGTCTCCATGCAGCGCGCCATGACGGGCGAAGGCGACGCGACACTGCTTCCCATGCGCATCGGAAGCGCGCAGCGCAGCTACCGTCTGCGCACCTCGCCTATGCGCGATGGCGATGGCAAGCTGCTGGGCGCGGTCACTGTGCTTGAAGATGTCACCGAACTGCAGGACATTGACCGCTTCAAGACTCGTTTTCTCGCTGTGGCTTCGGAAAAGCTTCGCGGCCCTCTTGAACGCCTGCGTCTGGCAATCTATACGCTTATGCGCGGCCATGCCGGCGAGCTGCGACCTCTACAGGCGGAGATTCTGGAAGGTGCGAGCGACGAAGCTGAAAGGCTCGACGACCTGATGGCCGATCTGATTGAAGTCGCCGAGCTAGACACCGGCCGTCGCCAAATGAAGATTGAGCGCCTGCGCCCGATCGATGTCCTTGACGACGCATGTCATCGCTTCCGCGAGCAGGCCCGCGAGAAGAAGATTGAAATTCTCGTCAACGCATTCGCCGATCTTTCTCACATTCAGGTGGATCGTCGCGCGCTGCGCAGTATTATGGACAACCTCCTCTCGAACGCAATGCGCTACACCCCCGCTGGCGGACACATCCGGCTGGAAGCCTCTGAGTTGAAAGAACGTATTCAGTTCGTCGTGCGCGACAGCGGTCGCGGGATCGAAGCGGAGCGTCTCCCTACCATCTTTGGCCGCTTCGCGGACAGCTCAGGGTCAGGCACCGGCCTCGGCCTCGCACTGGTTCGCCGCCTGGTGGAAACGCTCGGCGGCCAGGTCTCAGTCGAAAGCCGACTCGGCCAGGGAACGACCTTCAGCTTCACGCTGCCCATAGCAACCACAGCGCCTTCGCGCCATCAGGTGGAGATTGGCTGACATGTGCGCACAAATTGATCTCGGCACAGATTCCCAAACCCCTTCACAGGAGCGCGCGAAATTGCGTGTTTACCTCGGTGCCGCCCCCGGCGTGGGCAAAACCTATCGCATGTTAGAAGAGGCCCACATTCTGCGGAAGCAGGGCACCGACATCGTTATCGGACTTATCGAAACACATGGGCGCGCGGAAGTCGCTGCTCTCGTCCGCGACCTCGAAACTATTCCGCTGAAAGAGATTGAATACCGCTCGGTCAAGCTACAGGAGATGGACGTTGACGCCATCCTGGCGCGCCATCCCGCAATCTGTATTGTCGATGAATTGGCGCATACGAATGTTCCCGGCTCGCGCAACCGCAAGCGTTATGAAGATGTTCTGGATCTGCTGGACGCCGGCATCAATGTAATGACGGCCTTCAACGTCCAGCACCTTGAGACGCTGAATGACGCCGTGTCGCGCTCGGCCAGCACGCACATCCGCGAGACCGTGCCTGACAGCATTCTGAAGCGCGCCGATGAAGTTGTAACAGTCGATGTTACAGTTGACGAGCTGCGGACACGCCTGCGTGAAGGCAAAATCTATGCCCCGGAAAAGATTGAGCAGGCATTGGCCAACTTCTTCCGCAAGGGTAATCTCAACATGCTGCGCGAACTTGCGCTGCGCACAACCGCGGAACAAGTCGGTACCGCCGCCTCCGAATACCGCCGCACTCAAGGCCTGGAACAAGCGCCGATGCCGGAAAAAGTGCTGGTCTGCATCTCGCCACGACCCGGCACTGAGCGGATCATCCGTGCCGGCGCGCGCATTGCCGGACGCCTGGCAACGAATTGGTACGCCGTCCATGTGGAAGCGCCTGGAACTGACCTGCGCAACAACGACCCCGGCGCGCAGCAGCGGATGGAAGAATACGAGCGCATGGCCCGCGATCTTGGCGCAAAGGTCATCGTGCTTAAAGACAAGAAAATTGCGGACGCGCTGATCGATTTCACCAAGCGCGAGAACATCTCTCACGTGGTATTCGGCCAGTCGGCGCGCTCACGCTTCGACATCCTGCTGCATGGCTCGGTCATCAATCGCTTTCTTGCCGAGGTCCGCGACACCACCGTCCAGGTGGTGCCTATGAGCAAGGAAAAGCGCTGACGCTACATCAGCTGCTCGATCCTGTTTACCCCACCCTCTATTTTTGTAAGTTCCTCGTTTCTATACAAGTTACAGTGCTTCTCTCTCTACGATCCGGCGGCGTAATTTTCTTCGCACTTTGAGAGCTGGCCCCTTATTTTTTTGGCAAGTTCCTCATTCTATTGTTGTTACATCTTATTCTAGCTAAATTACTCATTCTGAACGGATTGCGCCAGCAAAAGCAAAACGCCCGTGGTGCGGGCGTTTCTTCAGAAAGCTTTGCTTCATTTTTATAGTAGCAGGCGTGTCAAGCGGCGACTGATAAGCAAATTACTCCCACCTCTCGTTTGCAGGTTTACTTAATTCTATTAAGATAAGCAGCAATAAGCATTCAATAAATGCGCCAACCCCAACCACCCACATGTTGGCAGCTGCGAGGTAATCACGAATTGCCCAAAGAGCGATAAGATGAACCAATACCCCAACGACGAGGACTACCAGCGTTGTTGGACGCTTAAGCTCTTTCCTTTCTATTATCATTGTGGTTCCGAACGATGTAGCGGTAAGTACGCCCGCACGCAGAGGAAGATCAATAGAAGGTAACCATCGTGAAATGATTCCTAATATAACGATGATCACAGCAATGATAATGCTGAAATACTTTAGAAGAGCCTTTTCCTGTCCTTTGTCATCAAGATGATCTGGATGGCCGTTAATGGGTGTCATGGCGTACATCCTTCGTAGGTGTCGATTGCTTCATTGAAAGCGTGAATACCCTGATAGGCAGTAAATCCGACTCCTATAACCCCTGCAGGGCGGGTGGCCCAGATCTCAAAGTTCGCCTCCAACGAATGAGGGTGCCCCACGTCTCGCAGAGACGTGGGATTCGGCAGTGGTACGCTCTCGCCATCCACTCCGATTCAATTTCAACCATAGGCTTCTCTTGGATAGCAA
>NZ_DASQIX010000033.1:0-8291 GCF_035631355.1 Alloacidobacterium sp. | reverse complement strand
TGGCAATGTCGAGTTGGAGGTGGCTAAGGATGTAGGTCAGGAAACCGTGACTTATGTCAGCAACATTTATAAGTACTATGTCGCTTATAAATTAACCGCTGAGGAGAAACAACGGAAGGCGCAAGCGCCAGCGACTCGTTAGGCTCCCCCCTCGTTTTGTGAGAGAATTCTGCTTCTTGTCCAAATCGTTCGCGCCAACTCATGGAGGATCGATGGCTCAAGTGAAGAACGCTTTGCTTCGTTCTGGTATCCTCGTTGTCTTCGTAGCTATCTCGCTTGCTGGCGCACTCGCTCAGACTGACCCGCTGCCATCCTGGAACGACACCGCACCGAAGAAGGCGATCATTGCTTTTGTCGAGAAGGTCACGAAGGATGGGACTTCGGATTTTGTTCCTGTGGATCAGCGCATCGCCACCTTTGACAACGATGGAACGCTCTGGATCGAACAGCCCATGTACGTGCAGCTTGCTTTTATGATCGATCGCGTGAAGGAGCTGGCACCGAAGCATCCGGAGTGGAAGACAACGCAACCGTTCAAGGGCGTTCTTGAAGGCGATATGAAGGCCGTGGCAGCGACTGGCAATAAAGGACTTGACCAACTGATGGCTGCAACGCACTCGGGTATGACGGTGGAAGAGTTTGAAAAGATCGTGACTGACTGGCTTGCCACTGCACAACAGCCGAAGTTCAAACGCCCTTACACACAATGCGTTTACCAGCCAATGCTGGAACTGCTGGCTTACCTCCGCGCCAATGGCTTTAAGACCTTCATTGTCTCCGGTGGCGGGATCGAATTCATGCGTCCATGGACCGAGAAGGTGTACGGCATTCCGCCGGAGCAGGTGGTTGGCAGTTCGCTAAAAACAAGATTCGAAATAGTGGATGGCAAGCCTGAGCTGCTGCGGCTGCCAGAGATCAACTTCATTGACGACAAAGAGGGCAAGCCGGTAGGAATCAATCAGTACATTGGGCGCCGACCCATTGCCGCATTCGGCAACTCCGATGGCGACCAGCAGATGCTTGAATGGACTGCCGAAGGTGATGGCCAGCGCTTTATGCTGCTCGTGCATCACACGGATGCAAAACGCGAATATGCTTATGATCGTGAATCCAGCTTTGGCAGGCTCGATAAAGCGCTGGACGAAGCGAACGCCAGGGGCTGGACAGTGGTAGACATGAAGAAAGACTGGAAGGTGGTTTTTCCGCCTGGAATATAGCTGGTAAAACTACACAGGTAGCGCCACCACCCGCTGCTTGATGGCGAACATCACGATATCGGACTGTGATTTGAGACCGTGCTGCTGCATCATCTGATACTTATGAAACGCGACTGTCCGCGTGCTTATATCAAGCAGAACCGCCACCTGCCTCATGGTATGCCCTTCCGCAAGCAGTTGGAGTACCTCTTTTTGACGCTTTGTCAGATGCGCCTCGTGTTCCGGACGAGATTCCCGGACGAATTCCTCCAAGAGCCGCCGGGCGACTCTTGAGGTGACATAAGTTTTACCCTTTAGAACTTCGTGTATAGCTCTTATCAACTCTGATGCAGCTGATTTTTTCAGCAGATATGCGGACGCCCATTGCCGCAGAGCCTGCGCGGCAAACTCGAAATCATCACTCATGGTCAAAACGATGATTTTTGTCAGCGGCAGCATCCTCTTGAGTTGCTTCCCGACGTCCATGCCGTTCAACTTCAGCATATTAAGGTCCAGGATGACGACGTCAGGCTTCAGTTCAGGAGCAGTTTTCAGCAGCTGTGACCCATCCGCTACGATCCCGACAATTTCGAACTCTGTCTCAAGCAGCTTCGTGAACGCTTCAACGATGAGGGTATGATCATCTGCCAATAGCAGTCGCGGCTTCGCCATACTCACCTCCAGCGTCCAAAAACTCCAATAACAACATGACAGCCCTCATGTGCACCTACATCGCACCGGAAAACGCGCAATGCGGGTAGAACTCGGCTTACCGATATCCTGCGACTTAAGGCATAGAGTTGGAACTGTCAACAATGACAGGCCCTGAATTACGTGCTCCTCGGGACCCTCCTGGAAGGCAAGACAGGGCCATAGGAATTATCACCATGTCCCGATGCGCAGCACGGCGCCTGTAGTTATCCGCAGGGAGTTTTGTGGCTGAATCATGGCCACGTCTCCCATCCAGGTGTGATAACGCTCAACGTCGAGCAGCCGCCAGGCAAATGCGCGGGTCAAGACAATATCGAAGCCGCCCCCCATACCGAGAGCGGGCCCGTTGTTTGAAACTTCAACCGACCAATCGCTTCGCTTCGGGTAGTGTGGAAGCGTTCCATTACCGTCGTTCCATTCCGCCAACAACTGCGTTCGCAACGGAATGTCGTCGGTTTCGTGCGTGACCTTCCTGCCTCCAAACATTACTTGCATATACGGAGAGATATGGTGCGCAGCCAGCGGAGTCCAGCGCAATCCTGCACCATAAAACAGCGAGTCACCGCTTTGGTTGGCGGCTGGCATGTGCATGATGAGGCATCCGTTCACCTCGGCAACAAGCTGAAAGTTTGGGTTCAAACGAGAGGCTCCGGAGCCACCTCCACCAACGCAGTTCCCACCGCCCAGGAAAGTTTCGTAGACAGGGAAAGCAGTCAGCTCGATGTCTGCTTCCTTCGGGTATTCGCGTTCAATCTCCGGCACAGCAGGACGAATGTATTCGAAAGGTTTTTCTCCGCCAGCCTTGTATTCGGCAATGAGTTCCTTACGAATGCGATGCTCGTCTACATTCAGGCCGATGCGATTTTCACGATGCCATGGGAGCTTAAACGCCATGACGTTCGCAAAGGAGCGGCCCGGATTCAGAAAGGTTCGCGTCAGCGCAATCAGATATCCATTCGTCGTCCGATTTTCAAGGCCCATGATCAGGTATCGATCCGCAGCATCTTCTCCGATCATTTCGACAGTGCCGAGAACTGGCGTGTCGGTGAGCGTGATGAAGCCAGGAGAGGCGTGCAGCATAACATTGCCGATCGATGCCTCGCTGGCCGGACCGATCTTCCACTGGGTATGCCAGACTGCCGAATATGCGAGCGAGTGAAGAAGACTCATATAGTATTCGCGTCCATCGCCCCATTGGACTTTGCGGTACCTCGGGTCGTTTTGACGCTCGATATATCCGAAAATTGAGCCTTCTAACGTATGGCCTACATATGGAGCCATAAACCTGTCGCTGTCGCTCCATCCCCGCAGTTCACTTACGGAATCCAGATAGTTCTTGAGCCAGGGTCCTAGAAGGGCGTCACGCGTGCCTGGTTCTGTCCAGATGTTGAACGTATGCATGATTCCCGTGTAAAGGAGCGACTCACTTACGGCCGCGCGCCAGTGCACGCTGGTATCAGGCTGTGACTGGTTCGAGGGCTGCACGACGACAGAGGAATCTAAAAGGCCGGCTACTTTGCTCGGGCTGTCCGGAAGTTTGTCGCTAGTGAGATCCGTATAACGGTAGGAATGAATCGATGGATTTAGACCGGAAGCCTGTACGCCATATCTGCCGTCAAATTGGAATCGAGCGAGATCATGTCCTCGTGTACCCAATTCAGGACTTGGAAAAGACTGTGCCTCGGCATAAGGGGGTGTCGGACTAAGGGTGACAAGAGCACACAGTATCAACGTACCTAAGCGGCTTGTCTTTCGAAGAGCAAAGTTCTTAATGGCGCTCAAAAGAACGACGATGTGCATAGCTGCAAATCCTCAGTCCCCACTCGGTAGCCAGTTGGGTTTTCCTGTTATCGGGCAAACAGGTATCGTTTTAACTGGCAAGAACTGTTTTGATCTGGTTTGCCAACATTACAGAAGCTTTCAAAGTCACCAACCGTAATTTCACCGCATCTGCCTGTAGATGAATACTGTCACTTTTGTCAGGACGAACTGATTGGGGCTGGTCATGCACCCCTGCACTGTGAAGAGGTGCTAGGCTCTTCAACGTTCTGAATAGAGATGTACCGTCACCCATTTGTGTGCGGAGCCGCGGCGTCGATATAGATCGAGAGCGGGTTTTCCGGCGGGTCAGTAGAGACCTCATCCAGATGCATGGTGGGACGTTCGCGGATGTACGCAATTTCCGCTTTACGATAAAATCTCTAGAGTGCAGGCCGACGTAGCTCAGTTGGTAGAGCAGCCGATTCGTAATCGGCAGGTCACCGGTTCAAGTCCGGTCGTCGGCTCCAGTCTAAGTTGATTGTCCAGATTGCAGAACTCACTTTAGTGGCGGAGTTTTCCCGGTGTCAGGGCTCTGCCTGTAGGCATTGATCAGCAACGCGACTGCAATCGCAATGTAAAGAACACCAGCTATTCCCTCCAGCGCAGCCAGCATCCGTGCCTCGCCGGCAAGAGGGACAACGTCGCCATAGCCGATCGTCGAGAGAGTCACCAGGCTGAAGTATAGTAGCTCGCCTTGATGATCAGCGTGCATGTTATTGCTGCGACCAAAAGAGCCTGGATGAATGACATCAACGGCACAGTAGAGGGCAAACCAGAACATCCCGAGCAAAAGATAGATGCTTACCGCAGTGTAGAGGTGCGCGCCGATGACTGCGCGAGCATTCTTGAGATAGGAGAAAAGGCCAGCAACCGCAAGCCCGAAGAATGCGGCCAGGAACCCCCACTTGATTCCAAGCAGAGCTCGATTGGGCAGGAAAGTGCTTACTGCCCCGAAGATCAATGTGCCCAACATCAACAGCACCGATGGCCATAGCCAGCTCTTTTTTTGCGATAAGCTAATCGTTGCCAAAATGACTGGCAAAAATGTGAGCGCTAAGAGGATGAGCCTCCGTAGATCACCGTGATCCAGTATCGGGGTCAGGAGAATGACCAGCAGCAACGATAACAGGAGCCATAAGTCTGGTCGCGATTGAACTCGTGTGTTCACTGAAAGTCACCCACATTGCCAATTGAAATAAAGGCGGAAATCAGGGGCACGGAAATGAAAGAAGCCGCCCGGCAACAGGGCGGCTTCCTTCTTTAGGGAGAATAGTTCCAACGGAGGCAAAACCATCAGAACTTTCTGGCGAAATACTATGGGGGCGCTAAAAGGGTGTCAAGGCAAAATCAGGGCGAATTTAAATGGCTTATAATTCAATAGTTTACTGAACAGGCTGTATTCAAAACATGAAAATAGCGCAAGTTCGCCTTTTCTTCGTATATATGCGGGTTAGCCTGCCTAAATCATCTTTTTTCTGAGATTTAAAGCTGAAGTGCACCAGCCTCAGTGCAATGTGCTGATTTTGTCTTACCTGAGCTTTAGACTAATGAATTCTTCATCGTTCACAGTTGATGCTGATTTGCCACGAAGCATCCGAAGCGCGGCGCGGCCTCCACCGAAGAAGAAACCGAGAACGATGGCAGCTGCAGCGAGAATTCCAAACAGCGAAGCAATACCTAACAATAAACGCGCGGTCTTTGATGCTTCACTCACATAACCTTCAGGATGGTTCCAGGTGATGTCAGCGGTGTAGTTGACTGCGTTGATGAGCTTGCGCGCTTCGTCTGGTGAGAAGCTACCGCTGGTGATGGCGACGAGCGGACCGCTACGGCGGACAATCAGGCTCGCCGCATTGCTCTCAGCCAGCGGCTGTGGCCATGATGCCTGTTGCGAATTGCCTGTCTTAAATAGCGACTCAATCGCCTGCTGCTGATGAATGGCCATCTGCGGCGTGGGATACATGAGCAGCGTCAACGTGCCGTCGCCGTTTTTGGTCGAGTAGTCAGCAGTGACCGCTTCAGCTTCACGGCTGAAGTCGATGATGCCGGGTGGGAGAACGCCGCCGCTGCGCGCATAAGCGAGTGGCCCGACAGCATAGCGGATGCTGCCCGCGTTAAGCGAATCAGGGGGCAGATATTTCGGGAGCGGAGGCGCTATTGCGCTGGGCCCGCCGGTCTTCGGGAGATCGGAAGCGAGCTCGCGCAACTGCGCCGCTGACATGGCGGTCAGATGGTCGAAAGTCGCGTCAATCAGAGTGGTTCCTATCCAGAAAAGAACGCGCGCGCCATCGAATGCAGCATCGCTGCCGATGTCTTCCTTCTGCATTCCTGGGCGGCGGTAGAAGGTGAAGGCGCCATAGGCGCCGGTCGCATCCTGAAAGCGGATGGCGCGGATGTTCAGCTTGTTGTCAGGCTGTACATAGTTGGCGGTGGTGAATTCAGTGAAGCCGTACTCGCGCAGTACATTGGCATTTCCCTGGTCGGCTGCTTCTGGCGCTGTACTGGGCTGCGGAGTGGCGGCCTGCTGCCATCCGGCAAAGCTGGAGGGAAGAATTGGCGGAGCGGACGGCGTGGTTGGCGCCTTCAATCCATAGCTACTGGTAAAAGCAATGGTGATGACTGCGATGGAAAGGAAGCGGCGCAACATAACGGCTGTTGTTGAGACTACCACTGCGGGGGTTTCGTTGCAGGGGGATGCCGATATCCTGAAACGCCTTCAGAAATCCTACTCTCCCCACCCTTTCGCAAAGTGCGCGAAAGGATGGGGCACCCAGGATTCCTTGCAGATTTTATTGGAGTAAAGTTCCGTTTTCCGGTTCCTGCTTGGCTTCTTCCGGCGGAATGACGACCGCTGCTGCGACCTTGTCTTCGTCTTCCAGGTTCAGCAGCTTGACGCCCTGTGTGGAGCGGCCGGCGGCACGGATGCTATTGGTGTCAATGCGGATGATCTTGCCGTACTGGCTGATGACCATCAGCTCCGATGTTTCATCGACTAACTGAATCGATGAAACCTTGCCGTTGCGGGCGGTTGTCTTGACGTTGATAACGCCCTTACCGCCGCGCGACTGCAACCGGTATTCGTCTACGTCAGTGCGCTTGCCGAAACCGTGCTCAGTGATGCTAAGGATAAGGCAGGCGCAGTTTACGCCATTTTCGACCTTACGTTCTTTTGGGGTGACGGCGAGGCCGACAACGTAATCGTTCTTGCCAAGGTCGATGCCGCGCACGCCCCGTGCAGGGCGGCCCATCGAACGAACATCTGCTTCGTCGAAGCGGATGGCCATGCCTTCATGCGTGGCAAGGAAGAGAATCTGGTGGCCGTCTGTAATGCGGACGCCGACCAGCTCGTCGTCATCTTCAATGCCGATGGCGATGATGCCGCGCGACATAACGTTGGAGAAGTCCTTGAGCGGCGTCTTCTTGACTGTTCCGTTGCGTGTGACAAAGAAGATGTATTTGCCCTCTTCTTCGAGATTGCGCACAGGCAGAATGGTGCGGACGGTTTCGCCGGCCTGCAGGTTGAGCAGGCTCTGGATGGACTTACCTTTGCCGGCTGCGCCAACGTCGGGAATCTCATAGACCTTGAGCCAGTAGACGCGGCCTGTGTTGGTGAAGCAGAGCAGATAGGCGTGCGTCGAATCGACGATGAGCTGCGAGACGAAATCTTCTTCGCGCGTCTTCATGCCGGTGCGGCCCTGGCCGCCGCGCCGCTGCTGGCGGTAGGTCGAGATAGGCGTACGCTTCAGGTAGCCCTGATGTGAGACGGTGACGGCGACCTGCTCGTCGGCGATAAGGTCTTCGAGCTGCAGCTCGGCGGTTTCGTCGATGATCTCGGTGCGGCGTTCGTCGCCGTAGTCTTTGCGGATGGCTTCGAGTTCTTTCACGATGACGGAACGCAGTTTCTTTTCCGACCCGAGGATCGATTCGTATTCGGAGATGCGGTCGCGAACATCGGCGAGTTCCTTAAGCAACTCGTCAATGGAGAGTTGGGTCAGGCGATAGAGCTGCAGTTCGAGGATCGCGTCAATCTGACGATAGCTAAGTGTCAACGTTGGCGAGATGAGCGTTGCCGGATCGATGGCATATTTTGCTGGGTCGAGTGTCACGCCCTTCAGCGCCTGATCACGGACAGTGATGGTCTTGCCGGAGAAGAACTGGAAGAGGTTCTCTCTGGCATCGGCGCGGGAAGACGACCCGCGAATGATCTTGATGACGTTATCCAGATGATCGAGCGCAATCTGGTAACCGAGCAGGATGTGCTCGCGTTCGCGCGCCTTGCGCAGCAGGAATGCGGTGCGGCGGCGGACCACGTCGATGCGGTGATCGAGGAAGTGGCGGATCGCGTCCGGCAGTGAAAGCTCGCGCGGCTGGCCGTTGACGACGGCCAGGAAGATCATCGAAAAGCTCTCCTGCATTTGCGAGTGCTTGTAGAGCTGGTTGAGGATGATCTGCGCTTCAGCGCCGCGCTTGAGCTCGATGACGATGCGCATGCCGTCGCGGTCGCTCTCGTCGCGAACATCAGAGATATCGTCGATGACTTTCTCGTTGACCAGCTCGGCGATG
>NZ_DASQIX010000032.1:0-13432 GCF_035631355.1 Alloacidobacterium sp. | reverse complement strand
GGAGCTATGGCATTGCCGCCAAATGGGCTGATTCCACCATTTGATATCTCATCAAGCGCGTGGGTGTATTGATAATTCAACTGCAACATAAGCCATTTCCGGCGGTCAACCAAGGAGGTAATCAGGCCGTTGTAATTGGAGCCTGCTCCGTTGGAAAGTTCACTCACCGCGCCCAAGGAAGCATTGGGTGCGTCATCGGGAAGGCCGGGGAATCCGTAAGCATTGATATTGTCATTCGAAACCGGCTCGTGATAACCGTGATTTCCGACATAGCTTACAGAGAGTGCAGCCGTCTTCGTCAACTGATGCTCAACAGCCAGACTCCACTCTTCATAGGTCGGATACTTGATTGAGTGATCGGCGGACGTAAATGCAGGCGCAACGAACCCGGGCACAGCCGCCGAGATCGTGTTGAATGAGCCGCCTCCCGCATAGGCCGCTTGAAATGCCTTGTTGGCATTGTTTACAGCCTCAGAACCGCTGCCCGGCAAGGTCGAATCGAGAATGTATTTTCCACGTATGTAGAATGGAACGCCAGTCGGAGGATTGGTAAGAAGACTGTCGGTAATCACACCGGGGAAAGTATCAGCGAACATTCCGAATCCCGCCCGAACAGTTGTACGCGAATCAGGCCCGAACGGCAGCCAGGCAAACCCTACGCGCGGTTCAAGCGCGATTTTCTGGAAATCGTAGAACGCCTGATGCCGTCCGCTGTTGATTTGCTTGTTATAGGGAGTATCGGTAGCGTTCGGAGACGCTCCGGCAAGGAAATCCTGCGACAAGTTGGAAAAGCAGTCGGTGACGCAGATGGGATTCGAGTTGTGCTCGAAGCGCATACCGTATGTCAGGGTGAAATTCGGCCTGATCTTCCACTGGTCCTGCACATACCACCCCTCGCCATAAAGGGCCACGGGTTGAGTTGGACGGAGCGGGAACGATTGACGGAAACGTGTCGCATAACCAGCCGCAAAACTGGCCGCTGTTGCGTAGTTCTCCGGAGTCACCGCACGCACGGAGGGATCGTAGTCCGTAACATCATCGCGGCGGAATGACCAGCCGACCTTGATGGTGTGAGCGCCGCGATTAAAGCTAAGGTCGTCAGCGAATTGATAGCCGGTGACATTGCGACCCTGTGGCCAGACATAGTTCTCACCGCCTACAAAGCCCGCGGTAGTATTCGTACCTAAACTACCGCCTAGCCAAACAAGGGTAAATGGGGTGATTTGGTTGGCGGCAGCTTGATTGGTGTTCGTGAAAATTGCACGATAGTAAATCAATGCAAAAAGGAACTGGTTCGTCACATTTGGACTGAATGTGTGGGTCTCATTGAGTTGTCCCTGATACTGCGGTTGAGGGCTCAACGCGTTGTAAATCGGATCGAGCAAGCTGGTGAAGGTGGCCTGGACACCCTTATCTACATTGAAATGCCCAAAGAGCTGGTCCTTAGAGCCAAGAACCTGATCGATGCGTCCGGTTATGAGGTACTCGTGCGTAAAGTTCCCAGCAGTGCCATTAAACTGAACTCCAGTTGGGTCAGAGGCGGGTGATGCACTCGCAAAGCCGGGGTTCTTGGTGTACTCGTTAAAAATTTTCTGGTAGAGGGGTACTTCAGCCAAGTTGCCATTGTAGGCGAGGTTCCCGTTGGGAACCAGATCATCTTTCATCGGCGTCGGGTTCAGGACTTCAGCCTGATAGGCCGGACTCGGC
This sequence comes from Alloacidobacterium sp., assembly GCF_035631355.1. NCBI lineage: Bacteria > Pseudomonadati > Acidobacteriota > Terriglobia > Terriglobales > Acidobacteriaceae > Alloacidobacterium > Alloacidobacterium sp. The sequence continues at coordinate 11,725 of NZ_DASQIX010000032.1, read as the reverse complement.
GCGTAAACCGTCCCGCGCGTTGGCAGAACAACCCGCAGGCCCTCATAGTTCACAAAGAAGAATGTCTTGTCTCTGAAGATCGGCCCGCCAACGGCGGCAGCCCACTGGTTGACATTATCAAATGGTCTTGGCGTCTTGTCTGCTGGATCCGCATTGTTGTTGAACCAATTGTTGGCGTTCATCACGCGGCCATTCCACCAATATGTAGCGTTGCCGTGGAAATGATTCGAGCCAGCGCGCGAGATTTCGTTCACCTGCGCTCCGCCAAGGCCGCCGAAAGCGGCGTCATAGGCATTGGAAACAACGGTCACATCGCTGACGTCATTGTTGCCGAGCAGCAGGTTGGTCGCGCCGGAGTTATTCAGGTTCAGGAACGGATCGTTGAGATAACCGCCATTGATGGTGAAGGTGTTCGAGGTGGCCGGCAGGCCGAAGACCGCGAAGTTGCCATAGCCGCCCTGCGTGTTCATGACAGCACCAGGCGATGTCTGCGCGACGAAGGTGAGGTCATTCCCCGGATTGGGTAGATTCTGTACCTGCTGCAAGTCGAACGTTGTGCTCACTTGAGCATCATCCGTATGAAGCAGCGCAGCTTCTGCCGTCACGTTAACGGTTGTCGTGCTCTGGCCGACGGTAAGCTTGGCGTCTCCGGATGTCGTTGTGCCGGCGGCAACAGCCACAGTGAATTCGCTTGTCTGGAAGCCGGGCGCAGTAATCGAGATCTTGTAACTGCCTGGAGGGAGCAGCGGAACACGATATTGTCCGGCAGCGGAAGTTGTGACAGCTTTTGCCTGCCCGGTCGCCGCACTGGTCACGGTTACTTGGGCATTCGATACAGCGGCACCAGTGGCATCCGTGACGGCGCCAACGATATCGCCCGAAATGTTAGTTTGTGCTTGCGCGGGGACTGCTCCTAACCACGCTCCCAGAAAAATAAAGCTCAGAACCCCAAAGAGCCCTAAGCTGGTAAAACTTATGTGTTTCATACGCAGATCTCTCATGGGTAAACAGAATGCAATCTTCATGCCATGAAAAGAGCCACGAGTGAAAATAAGTATATCTAAAAGAAACTGGTGAGTTTAATACAAATGAAACAGTTTCATAATAATAAACTCATGTTAACTTATTTGTAACTGCACTCTCCGTAAAACAATGCCCGAAAATACAAAAAAATGTAGGCTGCAAGAGAACTAAGCTCAAGTGCATTCCGATACAACAACTTGTGTCGTGAAATTCACCTGCGCATCGCGGGAGGTTCAAGCCTAGGCAATTCTTGTGCCACTAAAATGGAGGCTAGAAATGTTAAGGAGAGCAGCATCGAAAAAGGCAGAGCAGCAAAAGCCTTCGCAAAAGAGATCAGCGCGGCTATGGGAAGCCGCGCTGACTAAACAAAAACGGGATCTAGAAGCTGAACTTCAGACCCCATTCCGTCTGACGGGCGGCGCCGACCGCATATACGCCGGTGCCGTTGCCCACGCGGAATGTCTCATTGGCTACCGAATCCGTGCCGTTGATCGCGCCGGGCGCGCCATAAAGGATTCCGCTCATAGTATTGGGCGGCAGGTTGAAGTTGCCGAAATTAAACAGGTTGAAGAAGGCCACGCTTGGCTGGATGGTGAACCGCTCCTTAATCGTATATTTCCAGCCCAAGTTCAGGTCGAAAGAGCGCAGCCAGGTGAAGTTCACCTCGCCGGGAGGAGGCGCGCTCAGTGTTGGAGCAACGCCATTCAGGGCCTGCAACTGGGCCGGGGTCATCAGGCCCTGCTGCACCAGGACCTGTCCGGCTGGGGTAGGCAGGTTGCCATATTTCGAGTTGTAGTTGTTAATCGTGTTGGTCAACTGCGATGCGCTGATGCCGCGATCGAAGTTACCCATGTGCGTTCCCGGCATCGGGTCCTGCACCGTACCGTCTCCCGTGAAGTCGCTGCGGAAGATCTCACCCGGCCCGAGGCCATTGTTTGGAACTACGATTGGGCTGGAAAGCGGGCTGTAGAAGTGCCCGATGATCCCAAGGTTGAAGTGGAGCGGAAGATCGCCGAAGCCCCCCAATGAGAACTGGTTTGTGCGGTCAAGCAGAGTTTGACCGTAGTAGCGGTTCGGAACATTGTTGTCGGGCGAGGCGGTCACAAAGTCCTGATCGTTGTCGCCCGCTGTTCCGGTGGCCTGTGCGCCACCTGAGTTTTCCAGGCGGGAGAGGCTGTAGGCAAACTGGAAGTTGAGGCGCTTCATGTTCTGCACCAGCTTGACCTGCATGGCATCATAGCTGGAGCGCCCGATTGGCTCAAGGAAAGTAGCTGCGGCCTGAGTGTTGTTGATGCCGGGGAAGGCGCAGTTTACGCCGATGGCTTGATCGCATGCCTGGCCGAAATCCGAGTCCGCGGTAAGGCCGTTGCCCGCGTAGTCGGTCATTTGCGCGCCATTCTGGATAGCGCAGGCGACATCAGGGCACTTGAATGAGGCATTCGTGGCGGCGATAGCTGCTTGCGCGTTTGCCAGATTGAAGTTCTTGACATCGCCGACGTGGTTCTCGTCGATTCCAAGCAGGCTGTGCGTCTCCACATTGCGCAGATAATCGACACTGAGCACCATGCCCTGACGAAGCTGACGCTGGCCGCCTATGTTGATCTGCACCGACCGGGGAGTTCTGTAGTTGGGAGCGAAGAACCCCAGCGGGATGCCTAGACCCGCCGCAAGATCGTTCCCAATGTAATTCGGGTTAGGGGCCTTCAGGTCGAGCGGGTTTCCGGCAAGTACCTGTTGCTGAAAGGCAAGCACGTTCGGAATTGCCTGGCCGACGGTGATTTTGCTGCCATCGGCATTCGCACAAACGCCGGGGCCGGGAGTAATCGGACCAGCATTTGTCTGCGCAGGCAGAGCGGTGCCGCCCGAGCAGACGAACGGCGTCTGGTTAAAGGCGCCCGTGGTCAAGCGGAGAGGCCGGTCAAAGAGCACGTTGTTGTAGATCACATTTTCGAAATAGAGACCGATGCCGCCGCGGATGGATGTTTTGCCGTCTTTGAACGGGTCCCAGGCAAAGCCCATTTGCGGAGAGAAGTTTGTATTCGGCTGGCGGACGGGATTTCCCCATCCTGGAAACGCCGCATTGACTTCGGGAATTGCGCCGAGATCGCTGTCGGTGCGTCCCGTGTCGCGGTCATACCGGAGACCGAGAGTAATCGTGCTGTTGGAAGAGAACTTCCAGACGTCGCCGAAGTAGATACCGATGCGGTTGTCGGGTCCAAGACCGCCTGCAGGAAAGCCGAGCGCCGGATCGAGCGTGCTAAAGCCGAGACCATTCCCAACTCTCACATCATTCACTGGATAATTGAGAGGATTGCTTGCGCCTCCATTGCCCTGCGCCGCGGCAAACGCCTCGGTGGAAGCATTTGTCAGCCAACGAATGCGCGGGGCAGTTCCGTAGAAATTGGCGAATCCGCCACCCTGGATGTGGTTCCACATCACGCCATAACGGAAAAGATGCGCTTTATAAAGTTTGCTGCCGTCATACTTGATCTCAGTATTGGCTTGTGGCGTGCTTTGTGGGGCCAGCGGGCTCGGCCCTGAATAAAAACCAGTGCCATTGGAAGCTAAAGTCACATTCAAATCGGCAAGGGGCAGGTTGCTTCCCTTCACCAGGTCGACAATCTGGTTCTGAAACTTGAGATATGAAAAGCGGATGCTGTGGCTGAAGTTGCCGGTCACAAAGTCATATCCGCCCACATGCTGACGCGTGTAATCCTTATTGTCATACACGGCATAGCCCAGCCCGAAGTCGGAATGAAGCGAATTGGCGAAATAGGAGAAGCGGTAGAACGCCTTGCCGGAGTTGCCGACGTTGTAGTCCACGCGGCCCAGAACTTCGGTCTCGCGGAAGGGCACGCTGAATCCACCGTTAAAAGAAGTAAACGGATTTGTGAAGAGGACCGGCGCAAAGGAATCCTGCTTAATGCGCTCTGCATCGCCGAAGAGGAACAGCTTATCCTTGATGGCCGCTCCGCCCAGATTTCCGCCAAACTGCGAGCGTTGGAAGGGCAGATTTGTGCCGCCGGGTGAGGACGCTCCGCCCACGGAAGCATCGCGGAAGAGGCCGAATCCCTGTCCATGCAGGGTGTTGGTGCCGGATTTCGTGGTGACGTTGACGGCGCCGGAAGAAGTCAGGTCAGTCGAGAGATCGAGCGAAGACTGCGCAAGCTGGAATTCCTGGATCGCGCTGGAGGGGATGTCTTCCGTGGTCGTGCCGACCGTCTCATCGCTGACGTCCACTCCGTCAACGTTGATGCGCGCCGTGCGGCCAAAGCGTCCGCCGAATGAAATCGAGGAATAGCCCGCCTTGGTGGGGTCAAAGTTCTGGCCGTCCTGGATCTGGACACCCGGCTCAAGCTGCGCGAGATCGAGGAAATTGCGGCCATTTACCGGCAGGTTGTCGATCTGCTGCGAAGTCAGCACGCCCTGCACTTCGGGCTGCTCGGTATTGACCTGGACTGTCGAGCCCTGGACTTCGACGGTTGTCGTTCCCTGTCCTACTTCAAGCTTGAAATTCACGGCTGCCGTGTTGCCGACCTGCACCGTTATGGTCTGAATAACGGTATTGAAGCCGCTGGCTGTTACCTGGACCTTGTAGGTGCCTGGAGGCAATGCGCCCGAGTTATACGAGCCGGCGGCGTTTGTGTTTAGCATCGTCGCCTGACCGGTGCCGGCGTTCGTGACAGTAATTCTGGCGTCGCTGATAACAGCGCCCGTAGGATCAGTGACAGAACCTGCAATGCTCCCTGTACTGACCGTGGTTTGTGCGAGGACTGCGGAGCCTGACAGCAAGAAGATAACGGCGAGGACTAACTTAGTGGGGAGAAGCCGAGTGGTAGTCATCGGCCCGTTCCGAATGCAATTTAAATACCTGCAACAAACCGTTCCGGCGATTTAATATCTATCTGCAACAAAACGCGTGAAATAGATATTTGCCTGTACGCTGGAATCATTTACCTATTGGTAAATCTTTGTTTATTAAGAAGTAATGCGCACTGCAGTATTTGATAGATTACGTTCCAAAAACCATATCGTCCTTGTTTTCAGAAGCGTTCCAGGATGTGGCCTCATCTTGTATGACAGAATAAAAGCAGTGGCTCAGATGATTTGGAGGGTCACACGATGAACACCTTTAAAACTGCATTGCTCCTGACTTCCCTGACCCTTTTCCTGATGTTTGTCGGCGCGCATTATGGCGGGCGGAACGGGATGATTCTGGCGTTTATTTTTGCCGCCGGGATGAATTTTTTCAGCTACTTCTACTCGGACAAGATTGCTCTGGCTATGTACCGCGCGCAACCGGTTACGCGCGAAGAACTCCCACGCGCCTATCAAGTGGTGGAGCGCATGACGCAGCGCATAGGCCTGCCCATGCCGAAGATTTACGTCATCCCTACCGACTCGCCCAATGCCTTCGCCACAGGGCGCAATCCGAAACATGCCTCGGTCGCTGTTACACAGGGCATTCTGAGCCTGCTGAACGATGACGAGCTCGAAGGCGTGCTGGCGCATGAGCTCGGCCATGTCCGTAACCGTGACATCCTGACCAGTTCGATTGCTGCCACGCTGGCGGGCGCTATCACTATGCTGGCGCGCTTTGGGTACTGGGCTGCCCTGTTTGGCGGATATGGCGGCGGTGACGGCCGTGATCGCGATCGCGGTGGTGGCGGCTTTGGCGCACTTCTGATGCTGATCCTGGCGCCAATTGCGGCGACGTTGATCCAGTTGGCGATATCACGTTCGCGCGAATACGAAGCCGACGCAACGGGCGCTCACATTACAGGAAATCCCTATGCGCTGGCCAGCGCTCTGGAAAAGCTGGATGCTTACTCGAAGCGGCTGCCTATGCAGGCGTCGCCCTCGAACGCGCACCTGTTTATCGTTCAGCCATTGTTGAGCGGACGCGATTTCGCCAGCCTCTTCGCAACACATCCGCCTATCCCGAAGCGGATTGAGCGGCTGATTGGGCGGTCGAGCGTTTACGGGGTGCAGGACAGGTAAAGGGTCGTATACTGACTGCGCATGAAGACCTTATTGCGCGCTTTAATCCTGCTGCTGATCGTTTTGTGGCTCGGCGGCGTGATGTTTTTCCCTGTTGTCGCTGCCACCGCTTTTTCTACCCTCACCGACACACATGCCGCCGGAACGATAGTTGGCCGATGCCTGCGCGTTCTGCATTACGAAGGGCTGTTCGCGGGCACGCTGATCATCGTGCTGATTTGGACAGCGCGTCGTCTTGGCGCATATACGCGGCGCGTATTCCTGCCGGTGATTTTTGCGCTAGTCATGCTGGCGCTGACTGCCTTCTCGCAGTTCTGGATTATCCCCAAAATGGAAGGCTACCGTCTCGCCGCTGGGGGAGCGATTGACGCGGTTGCGGCGGACAATCCCGACCGCGTCGCGTTCAACAAGCTGCACGGCGTCTCAGAGCGTGTAGAAGAAGGAGTGCTGCTGGCAGGAATTGTGCTAGTGGTGCTGGTAGCCCGAGAATAGTGCAAAAAAAGGGGGGACATTAACCCCTGTCCCCTTTGCTTGCTTTTCAGGAAGCTTTACGCGCAGGTTCCTCATGGCGCTGCGTGCTTCCCTGGTTTTCACGGTGCTCGCCTGATGCCGGCTGCTTCTGGTGCTCACCGCCCTGCTGTTTCTTTTGATCATCGGGACGGAATGTCCTGTCCCCCTGGTTCATATGGGACGGCTTCTCCTGCTTCGGCGCCTGCTGACCCTGTTGGCCCTGCTGAACACTGCCGCTACCGCAATTCTGTGTTTTCTGGTCTTCCATGACGTGCTCCTTTCAACAAATTTTGGAGCGTACATCTAAGTAAGATTGGCAAACGCGCGCACAGGTGGCCTGTCATTTCCGGGCAGGCGCTATGTCATGCTTCATCATTGAGTTGCAGCAACAGGTATGATGAAGAATTGGCATCATTCTGATTTTCCAACAGGACAAGCATGAAAACCGGCATTATCGGCCTGCCCCAGGTGGGTAAGACATCTCTATTCAAGATTTTGACCAAGGCGAAGGTCGAAGATCGCGGCTACTCGCGCGAGGCCCATCTCGGCATCGCCAAGGTACCTGACGACCGGCTAGACAATCTGGCCGTGCTCTACAACCCGAAGCGGACCATCCATGCCACCGTTGAGTACGCCGACGTTGCCGCCATCGGACAGGAAGCGCTCAAGGAGACTTCCTTCCTTACGAATCTGCGCAACGTTGACGCGCTGATTCATGTGCTGCGCGCGTTTGAGGATGAGTCGATTCCACATGTAGGAGAGATCGATCCACTGCGCGACATCAAGAACGTTGAGTTCGACCTGATGGTTTCCGATCTGACACAGATTGAGAAGCGGCTGGAACGCCTGCAGAAAGACCTGAAGAAGATGCGCACGCCCGATCTCGAAAAAGAGAACGCGCTGCTGCTGCGGGCAAAAGAAGCGCTTGAACAGGAGAAGCCGTTGCGCGAGCTGGAGATGTCGGCTGAAGAAAAGAAGCTGATTCGCGGCTTCATGTTCCTCTCGCAAAAACCAATTCTCTACGCGCTGAATCTTTCGGAAAGCACAACGCTCGGAACTGACCTTGAGACAGCCGCGGCGAAATACAAAATCGAGGACCCTGCCTCGCGCCCCAATGCAGGCGCAACCGCTTTTTGCGGCAAGGTAGAAGCCGAGCTTGCTGAAATGGACGATGAAGAAGCGGCCGAGTTTCTCGGCTCCTATGGATTGACTGAAAGCGGATTGCGCCGCCTGATTCGCAAGAGCTACGAATTGCTGGGACTAATCAGTTTCTTCACGGTTGGCGAAGATGAGTGCCGCGCCTGGACCGTTCCGGTGAATTCGCGCGCGCAGGAGGCGGCAGGCGCCATCCATTCTGATCTTGAGAAACATTTTATCCGCGCTGAAACCATCCACTGGGACACGCTGCTTACCGCAGGTTCAGAGGCTGCGGCGCGCTCTCTGGGCACGCTGCGGCTTGAGGGCAAGGATTATCAGGTGCAGGACGGCGACGTGATGCACATCCGGCACAGCGGCTAATGCTTTTATCCCTCATTCTCGGTGCAGTGGCTGCGGTGGCCGACATTTTCGGCGGCCTCGTTCTGGTGCGCGCCAACTGGGAAAAGCGCTACCTGCGCTACTTTGTCGCGCTGGGCGCGGGATTCATGCTGGCCGTGGCGTTTCTGGAAATGCTGCCGGAAAGCATGAAATTTTCCGTAAAGTGGGCGCCTGTGCTGGTGCTGGCCGGATACTGCGCCATCCACCTGCTCGAGCACACCATCGTGCCGCACTTTCACTTCGGCGAAGAGACGCACCACGATGAGTTTGTTTCCGCGCACACCAGCTACTCAGTGCTGGGCGGCCTTGCCATTCACGCTCTCTTTGACGGTGTGGCGATTGCTTCCGGCTTCGTGCTGTCCAACCTGCTGGGATGGCTGATTTTTCTCGCCATCTTTCTGCACAAAGTTCCTGAAGGGTTCACCGTCGCATCTGTCATGATGGCCTCTGGAGGCAGCCGCAACGCTGCCGTCATCGCCGCGTCCGTGTTGGCAACGGCGACGCTACTCGGTGTGCTGGTCATCGGCATTTTGCCTTCGTGGGTTGAAGCGGGCTTGCCACTCTCAGCCGGGGTGGCAATTTATGTCGCGGCCACCGACCTGGTTCCGGAAGTCAATCGCGAGCCCGGCATCCGCATGGCGCTGGTTTTCTTCGCAGGAGTGCTGTTGTTCCTGCTGCTTCGCCTGTTGTTGCCTGCCGCCTGACTAGCCTGTCCCGAAACTCTGATCATTAACTTCCGGCAGCGTTATCTGGCGCCGGAGCGGACACCTCTGCAACCGCCGCCACAACTGCCCCTCCACTTGCCGGAACTGGCGTTGCCTTCTCAGGCTTCAAACCCGCCATCCGCAGATTTACGAGCTTGTTCAGCAGATCGAACCAGAATGGCGCACCCAACGAAACGGCGATGGCCATAAGCACCCATCCGACGATATTGAATGCCCAGTGGGCGGCAATGGCTGCCACGCCCTTGTGGTCCGGATCCGCGCCAGCCTCCCAATAACTCTGGACATAGGCCAGGTCGTAACCCAACGGAAGCTCTGCCCCAAGGTTGTGCTGAATATCGTTACGCGCAGTCTCATAACTGGGCAATGGACAAGGCTGGTCTCCCTTGCAGCTATACATCTGTGCTGTTGCCGTCACGGCTTCGCGTGCGTCCTGCGATGTCCACAAACGCTGGGTGATATTGAAGAGGTTCGCGTTGAAGACGACAGCCAACACCAATCCCAGGCCCAGGAGCCACGCCTGCGTGTGACGCTTATAGAGACCGTTGACGCGATCCATCGTGCCGTCATACCACTGCTCAATGGCCGAGACGCAAGCCGCCGAATCGTGCTCAATTCCGAGAATGATGGCGCTCAACTTCTGCCGCAGGGGTGAATCGGCGGGCAGGCCAGCCACGATAGCGGTTACGTCGGTTGTCTTTAAGCCCTGAACTTCCGCCAGAGCAACCAGCAGCACTCGCGTGAAGAGAGGCGAAGGAATATAGGTCGGCCGCGGATGGTTCGTGCTGGCCGTACCCTTGCCAAACAGTCTCATCCGGGCAAACGAGATTGTCTCAATCAGCGGATGGCCAACAAATTTCTGATAGATGGCGGGATCGCCGACCATCTTGAGAATTGCGCCTTCCAGCATGATGGCGCGCTTCGCGGTAAGCGCAGCCGCCACTTCGCGCACATGAGAAGCAATGATGCTGAGCAGCAGGCATATCAGCACAATGCCGATTGCGACCCCAAGTACCTGTTCCATTCGCGCCGTCCTCTAAGCGTTCAATCCGGAAAGCTACGACTCGTTCACGGAAGCCAGTATGCCCTCTGGCTGGCGTCATGTCGAGCGGAATACGATATCCCTTTGGGCATCTCCTTAGAGTAAAATGCCACTCTGATGACTGAAGAAATGAATTCAGGAAAACGCACTCTGCTCATTGTGCTGGCAGCGACGGCCGCCGTCCTGCTGACGACCGCCATCTATGTCTGGGTCGGCGAAAAGCCGCCGGTTGCGGTTGGGCAGATCGTCAAGCTCGACGTGACGCCCATCCACACGGAAATGCGCGTTGGGGCGGGCGCACAGGGCGTGCAGGGCGGCATGGACACTTACGATCAGCTCCTGATTACGGCCCAGGTAAAGGTCCGCAACCAGACCAATATTCCGCTCTTCCTCCACGATATGTGGAGCAACCTGGCCACCAACAACGGCGATCAAGACCGCAGCCTTGCCGCCAACAGGACAGACTTCCAGAGCGTATTCGTGGCTTATCCGCAGATGGCTTCACTGAAACAGGAGCCGCTGCTGCGCGATACTACCATCCAGCCCGGCCAGACCGCCCAAGGGCTGATAATCTTCCACTACCCCATTACAAAAGACCAGTGGGACGCGCGCCATAGCTTTGAAGCTGTCATCTCATTCGCGCACCAAAGAAACCTGGTGCTTCCGTGGCCTGCCAAGTAGGCTAATCCCCAGGTTTCACGGGCGCGGGCGCAGCCTTCGGAGTAGCGATATACCCGGTGATCTGGTCTTTGCTGATATTGTTCACTACCAACTCGTACAGGTAATTGTCCTTCCCTGTGTAGAACTGCACCGGCTCATTTAGTCCCCGGTCCTTCTTTTCGATCTTCTTGTCGTCGGCGTAGACCTCAAGCGTGTAGCGGCTGTGCTTGGTGTCCGCCTTTTTCAATTCCAACCCGACGGTTGAGACCGGCTGCCGCTTGTTTTTTTGCAGGGTGAACTCATAATAATTGCGGTCGCCTTTATGCTTCAGTAACTCCAGTTCATTATGATTGGTCGCAATCAGCCCGCTCTGCACGCCCATGTCGCCTTTCATCGTCTGTAGCTGGGCCATGGTGTCCTGCAGTTGCGTCTTGGTCTGAGCAACATCAGTTTTTACGCCGCCAACATCGGTTTTCACGCTGGAAACGTCAGTCGATACTGCGCCGATCTGCTGCTTCGTCGCCGCCTGTTCGCTTTCCAGGCGCTTCGCGTCGGCCTGCTGCCGCCGCATCAGGTCGTCGGCCCGCGTTTCAAGCTGTTTCTGCGTCAGGCCGACGGACTGCCCCAGCGTTTCAGTTGCGACCTTCAATCGCGCGTTGGTCTGCTCCAGGTCCTGGGTCAGCTTGTCATTCTGCTGCTGTGCCTGGGTCAACTGTGTTTCCGCCTTTGCCAGGCGGTTGCTGAGGGTGTAACTCCAGATCAGGCCAACCAGCGCCAGCACCAGCGCCCCTACAACAAGCCCAAGAAACGCGCCGGAAAAACTGCGCTGTTCGACCACTGTTTCGTCGCTCATCGTTCTCTTTTATCCTTCCCGCTGAGACTATCCAACTTGATGGACGCTGACAAACATTTTTTGTCTATCACGTCGCCATACAATAAAAGAGTGAGCACCGCAGACGTAATCGTCGCCGGGGGCGGCATCATCGGCCTCTCGACTGCGCTGGAGCTGGCCCGTCAGGGCCTGCGCGTTGTTGTGCTTGAACGCGGACGCGCGATGGCTGAATCTTCATGGGCCGCAGCGGGCATGCTGGCCGGGCGCGACCCGGAAAATCCGCCTGAACTACGGCAGCTTTCCGAGTTGAGCCTCTCGCTTTATCCCAGTTATTTAGCGGCGATTGAAAGTCTTTCAGGGTTGCCAGTTCCGTTCCGAACCAGCCGCACGTTGCAGGGC
>NZ_DASQIX010000031.1:0-5691 GCF_035631355.1 Alloacidobacterium sp. | reverse complement strand
TGTATCCGCGGACGAGATTCGAGACTACTTGACGTCGCGCTATGATTTCAGCAAGCGAATGGCTCTGGATGAGGTTATAGCTGATGTGGAAAGAATGCTGCAAACCTGGCAGGTACAGGTCACGCATCCTCGTTATTTTGGCCTCTTCAATCCGAGCGTGACCTTGGCATCGGCTATCGCAGACGCGCTGGTCTCGATGTACAACTCCCAACTGGCGAACTGGCGGACATCGCCGGTCGGAAATGAGATTGAACGGCATACGCTTGGCTGGCTTACGGCGAAATTCGGCCTTCCACCCGAGACACTCGCGACCTTTACCAGCGGCGGAACCGAAGCAAACTTGTCCGCGGTTGTTGTGGCTCTAACCCGCGCTTTTCCTCAGTATGGCGAGCACGGGCTTCGCCGCCTGGCCGCCGCACCGACGATTTATCTTACGCAAGAGGCACACAACGGCTACAACAAGATCGCACATATCACGGGGATTGGCAGAAAAGCCCTCCGCATTGTAGCCACAGACCGTAATCTGAAACTGGATTTGAACGACCTTGAGCCTCTCGTCGCTGAGGATCGGGAGAATGGCTTCGCTCCGTTCATGGTGATCGGCACGGCAGGAACTACGGCAACAGGCGTGATTGATCCGTTGCAGGAAATAGGTGAATTTTGCCGCAAAGAGAATCTCTGGTTCCATGCAGACGCGGCGTGGGGCGGTGCTGCGGCCATCTCGCCGAAACTCAGGCATCATCTTTCGGGAATTGAATTGGCGGACTCCATCACCTGCGATGCGCATAAGTGGTTCTCGGTTCCCATGGGCGCCGGGATGTTTTTCTGCCGGCATCCGCATCGCGTTGCCGAGGCCTTCCGCGTAGGTATTACCTATCTGCCTCCCAAAACTGACATGACAGTCGTCGATCCACTCATGGCAACTGTGCAATGGTCGCGGCGCTTTATCGGTCTGAAACTTTTTATGGCACTGGCCCAGCATGGCGAATCGGGCCAGATTGAAATGATCGAGCGCCAGACAAGCATGGGCCACATATTGCGGGATGCGCTCAAAACTTCCGGGTGGCGCATTATGAATGACACCCCTCTGCCGCTTATCTGCTTTACCCGCGACGGGCTGGACACAACGAAGCTAGCGGCAGCTTTGCGCGACCAGCAAATTGCCTGGATGTCGGAGGCACAAATCGCAGGCGTCCCGGTCATGCGCGCCTGCATTACCAGTTTCCGGACAACCGAAGTCGACATCCGTTGGGTCGTGGATGAGATGAATCGGCTCTTTTCTGAAATGGCTGAACAGACCCTGTTGAGCGAAACAGCGGCTGTCCCTGCATAGTTCACGAGCAGACGAGAGATATGAAACGGGAAACCATTGCAGTTCACGGTGGCTACGAGCCTGATTCAGCGACAAAATCAGTAGCCGTTCCGATTTATCAGACAGTATCGTACTCATTTGACAACGCCGAGCACGCGGCTGCGCTCTTCAATCTGGAGGCTGAAGGATACCGCTACACGCGAATCAACAATCCGACGACGGATGTCCTGGAGCGGCGTGTTGCCGCGCTTGAAGGAGGCTTGCAGTCTCTTTGCGTTGCCAGTGGTCAGGCCGCGGTCAACTATGCCTGTCTCAATCTGACCGAGTTGGGCAGCAACATTGTATCTGTCCCGCAGCTTTATGGGACCACGCACAGCCTGTTCAATTACATTCTGCCTGGTCAGGGAGTCAACGTCCGCTTTGCGGAATCGGATTGCCCATGTGCCATTGAGAAACTGATCGACGACAAGACGCGCGCAATCTTCTGCGAGAGTGTTGGTAATCCGGCAGGGAACATCTGCGACATCGAAAAGCTGGCGCTCATGGCGCACAAGCATGGAGTGCCTCTGGTGGTTGACAATACAGTTGCTTCGCCCATGCTGCTGCGGCCCATTGAATATGGCGCCGATATTGTTGTGCATTCACTCACAAAATTTCTCGGCGGACACGGCACCACGCTCGGTGGGGCCATCGTGGACAGCGGCAAGTTTCCATGGAAGGACCATGCCGATCGTTTCCCCATGTTTAACCAGCCGGATCCCTCCTATCACGGACTGGTTTACACCGAGCATTACGGAAGGGCGGCATATATCGGGCGCTGCCGCAGCGTCTACCAGCGGACCACGGGCGCCGTGCTGTCGCCGATGAGTTCATTCCTTCTGTTGCAGGGAATTGAGACCGTTGCGTTGCGGATTGATCGTCATGTGGAAAACGGCAGGAAGGTCGCCGAATTTCTGCGCGACCACCCGGCAATTTCTTGGATAAATTACGCTGGCTTCCGCGAAAGCCCTTATTACGCGCTTGCCCAGAAATATCTGGGCGGACACGCCTGTTCTCTAATGGCTATTGGACTTAAGGGCGGCTACGATGCCGCTGTAAAGTTATACGACGGCCTCAATCTTTTTACTCGGCTTGTCAATCTTGGCGATGCTAAATCGCTGGCCTGCCATCCGGCTTCCAGCACGCACAGACAGATGTCGGCGGAAGAACAGCTTCGCGCTGGAGTGCGGCCGGAGATGATCCGTCTTAGCATTGGAATCGAACACAGCGACGATATTATCGCCGATCTCGATCAGGCGCTCGCCACCACGGCCTAGCCAACCCATTCCCCTGAAGGGCCCACCAATCAACGTCCGGGAGATACTCATGCCAGCCTCCTTTAACTCATTCAATTCTGATCAGCAGTGTGAAAAGGGACTCTGCCGTAACCCGTCCGCGCGCTGCCTTGAAAAATCCAGCAAGCGCCTGCATATCGGCCTCATCAACAATATGCCGGACGGCGCGCTGGAGGCAACCGAACGCCAATTTCTCTCGCTTCTTGACGCCGCTTCCGAGGGTATGTCTGTGCGGCTGTCGCTCTTTGCTTTGCCGAATGTTCCTCGAAACGAGTTCGGGGCGCAGCACATCAGCAGGCACTATGCAAGTGTCGAGAGTCTATGGGAAACGCAACTCGATGGCCTGATTGTCACCGGCAGGGAGCCGCAGACCCCCAAGCTGGAAAACGAGCCATACTGGCCGAGCTTCACCCGCGTTCTTGACTGGGCGCGAACAAACACATATTCAACCATCTGGTCGTGCCTGGCCGCGCACGCGGCGACGCTCTATATGGACGGCATCAGCCGCGTCCGCAACGATAATAAACACAGTGGGGTATTTGAGTGCTCGCGCATGTTGGACCACCCTTTGATTGCGGGCGCGCCTAGACGCTTCAGGCTCCCACACTCCCGCTGGAACGGCCTTCCCGACGATCAGCTAATGCGCTGTGGGTACCGAGTGCTGACGCAGGCAGCCCATGTGGGTGTTGACACCTTTATTAAACATTGCCGCAGCATGTTTGTCTTTTTCCAGGGACATCCGGAATACGAAGCCAATACACTGCTGCTCGAATACCGCAGGGACATTGGCCGCTTTCTCAGAAGCGAATCGGACGTATACCCTCTGGTTCCGCAAGGCTACTTCAACAACGAAATGGCGGACGCATTGGCGGGTCTGCAGCAGGAAGCGATGAGATCGCGAAATCACGACTTGCTGCCTCAAGTCACGGCAATATTGGAAGCAACAAACCTCGAAAACACCTGGCATTCAACCGCTGTGGGCATTTATAGAAACTGGTTCCAATACATCTGTACGCAGAAGAACCTGCGCCTGCAGAGCAGCAGAAGGATGGAAATGCGCAACATGGCCGATTTGGTCCAAGTCCCTGCTGTGGCGTCCTCCTTCAGCAAGATAGCCATTTTATAAGCCTTTGTTCATCAGTATTAGTGATAACAATATAGAGGGTTATGACTACCGGTTTCAAGCTTGTACCTCCTGGGCCTGCGGAGAAGTACAAAGTCTCCGACAGTCTCCTTGATTGGCTGATGCAGAACTTTGAGAGATTTGGAAGCCTTTATAAGGCTTCAATCTATGGATCCAATGTCTATGTTGTTAGTGAGCTACAGTATGTCGACCACGTTCTTCGAAAGAACTGGCAGAACTACAAGAAGGGTCAAGCGATCAAACGGGTAGGACTACTTCTCGGTAACGGTCTTATGACCAGCGAGGGCGAATTTTGGAAAAATCAGCGGCAAATGATTCAGCCGGCATTTCATAAAGAGACCGTAAAGACCTTCACGGACTTGATTGTGGAAGCCAACCGGGCCCTGTTAGCGAAATGGACCCATGCCGCGGACGAAAAGCGCGACGTCAATGTCACTGACGACGTCAGCACGATGATTTTAGAGATAGTGCTCCGTTCGATATTTGGGGACGACTACGAAAAGATAGCGAAGCATTTCTCGGTGCTTTCAAGTGAATCCGCGCGCAATCTGCAGTTCGCGCAAACATTTAGGCCGTTGGGACGGCTAGTTACAGAGGTCGTTGCAGAAAGACGGAAACGGAACATAATTTCTGGGGATATTCTCGGCTTGCTCATGGAAGCGCGCGATCGTGAAAGTGGCAACGCGATGACTGATCACCAATTAGTCAGCGAAATCATAACTCTCATCGTTGCGGGACACGAGACGACTGCCAGTACCTTGAATTTAACCTGGTATCTGCTCTCACAGCATTCCGACGTCGAAGAAAAACTGTGGAATGAGCTTGCTCAGTCGCCCGTGGATGAACCTCCTCAGCCGGACGATCTGCCGAAATTTACTTACACACGCCAGGTGCTAGAGGAAACTATGCGCTTGTATCCGCCTGGCTGGTTGATGACACGCTGCGCAATCAAGGATGATCTGCTAAGTAGCTACTTCGTCCCGGCAGGCACAGAAATTTATATTTCTCCCTATATTATTCATAGACATCCTGCTTTATGGGAAGCTCCAGATCGCTTCAACCCAGATCGGTTTGACCCCTCTTGCTCAAAGGAAAGGCATCCGCTAGCGATGCTTCCGTTTTCGGCAGGCCCGAGAAAATGCATTGGCGAGACTATGGCTCGAGTCGAAATGCAAATTCACCTAATGACAATCGGCAAGTACCTTCGGCTGCGATACATCGGAGGCAAGCCGTTGGAGTTAGAGGCCGGGGTAAATTTGCGAAGCAAGCATGATTTCACTATGATGCCAGAGATCAAAGTGAACACAAGTTATCTGACTCAAGCATCTTGTTGATTATCACTTGTCCGAACAGAGATTTAGCACTGCAGCCGCGGTCATTTTTAGACTATTCACCTAGACTTCCGTGCATTGATGCAGGGTCATCCCATAGTCTGCTATTCGGTATTTACCGACTTTCTAAGTTAGCTGCATGTGGGTTATGTGGTAGGTCCGATCTTGGCACGGAGCTTACCTCCAAGGCTCCCGGTGGTAGGTGTCTCTAGAATGTTTCGCGATTCCGATTGCAGCAGCAAATCATAGATGCCGAGAGTGGAGGCCATCAAGTGCAGGGTACAGTACAGTGCTCCTCAGGCCCAACACGCTTGCGTGCTTAGAGCCATCCCTTGGCGCGCGCAATGCGCGCCGCATCCACGCGGTTCGATGCTCCCAACTTGCTAATAGCTTCGGACAGGTAGTTCCTCACAGTACCTTCGGAAAGGCGCAGCTCATCTGCAATTTCTGTGCTGGACTTGCCCTCACCTGCGCGCCACAGAATCTGACGCTCGCGCTCAGTGAGTGGATCCGGATCGGCGCTCCATGCTTCGGCCGCCAGGTCAGGATCAACCACCCGCAGCCCGTTAT
>NZ_DASQIX010000030.1:0-22149 GCF_035631355.1 Alloacidobacterium sp. | reverse complement strand
CAAGAATGGGTTCGTTCAATATGCGGCTCAACTCCGTTCCCTCGTGGGAAACAGTATGCTATAAATCACTCACCACGAAAACCGCACTAGTGAAACCGCCTGCCTCGGCAACGAAAAATTCAACCGCACCGAATCCGAATTCACATCCATCCACTGCGGCGGGCCCTCAAGCTGCAATCCGCCAGCCGCCTGCAGTTGCGCATATTGCTCAGGCGTAGGATCCTGCGGCGATCCCATCCGCTTCCACGCCGAGTAGGCGTTGCTGTGCGTGTCATCAATCCCATAGTGCTCGACCAGCACGCGATGCGCAGCCGCCGCAAACCCTTTCACTTGTAAGTCCACGTCCGCAGAAGGACCGGCCACGTCATCGTCGTGATAATTCCAGATCATCACCGCAGCCTGACCGTTACCAACAGTAGCTAGTGCATCCACATCGGGCTGCTGCCGCACGCCTGTCTTCAGAATGTCGTCGAGCGGCACGCTGCCGCTGCTTTCCACTTTGACCCGGTTGCCCGCCATCAACCCAGCCATGCGAAATATATTGAGCACCGGCTTGTCGATCCCATTGGTCGAGAGCGCACGAAAGCCGTCGAAATAGGGCTGATCTTCAAACTCGAAGGCCCACGTCAGCATTCCAATCAGGTCCACTTGGTAGCGGTCCTTAAGTTCAAAGAGCGCCTTCATCGCCGTCGCCGTATACGACGGATACAGCGTGCCATTGCGGTACGCATTATGTGGATACTTCCGCGACGAGCACGCCGCGCATCCCTCCGGATCAGCCTCGCTCAAAATCACCGGCAGCTTCGCAAACTGCGGAAACTTCCGTACAATCTCAAAACCGGTGGCCGCGTTCTCGAGTTCGTGATTCAGACCCATCTGAACGTGGTCACCAACAATAATCGGGCTTCCCTTCGCATGGAACGAAATAAAATCCAGCGGAACCGGCCCTCCCGTGGCCGCGCTCTTGCCGTTCGCGCAGTGCAGCAGAAACGCCTCCAGAAACTGCCCCGAATGGCTGCCCGGAACAGGCCCTGTCGTCGCCGGGCCGCCTACGCGCGCGTTCGGAATCGCCTTCTTCACTCCGGCAACGGCGTAATCATAGAGTTTGTTGTATTCCTCCTGCGTTCCGCGCCAGTAAAAAATGTCCGGCTCGTTCCACACCTCCCAGTACCACGTCGCAACCGTGTCCTTGCCGTAGCGCGCGGCCATATGCGCTGCCACCTGGTACGCGAGCTCGCCCCAGCGCGCATAGTCTTTCGGCGGAAACGACCACCCCTCCACGTCGCCCGGCTTCGTCGGCCAGGGTATGTGGTACGGCTCCGGATGGCTCGACAGCGCCTCGGGCATAAAACCCAGCTCTACCATCGGCCGCACACCTGCCGCCGCATAGGCGTCGAAAATTCCATCAAGAATCGTCCAGCTATAAACGGGATTGCCCTTCGCGTCCTCGGTGTAGACGTTGGACGAACTCCATTTCAACTCCGGCTTCCCGTTGCCGGAAGCCAGCAAAAAATGCGCGCGAATATGCACCGGAACCGGACTCAGATCATGCAACTCCCGCAGCAGCGCCTGCCCATTCTTTGTCGTCGTATAATTCGACTCGTCGTAGCCGAACCAGCTGTATATCGGTGTGTAAGGCCCTTCAGAAGCAGCCAGATCAACGCTGACGCGGGCCTGGATCTGCGCTCCGCACGCCAAACCAGACAATAAAATCCCCAACAGAAAACCCAATTTGCGCATAGTAGAGAGCAGAATTTGAATGTTTCCCTGCGATGTCATCTGATTTTATGCCAAGGAATCTCTGCCTAAGCCAACGTTTCGTAAGGGCACGCCTTTAGTGCTACAGAATCTTTGATTAAGCCAACGTTCCGTAAGGGCATGGCTTTAGCCATGCCGAAAAGGCTGCAATATCAAAGTGGCTTTAGCCCCTGAGGTAACGTCTCCTAACTTAATCAGAGCATCCTAAGCGTGCGCCCCGCATAATGAGCGGTAGAGTGTGTTATCAGAGAAGATTTTCGAAAGCAGAAACCGGAGCGGCGATGAAAACGGACTTGCTGCGATTCAACGGCGCTGTCGAGCGCGATCCTGCCATCGATGCGTGGATGAAGGGGCATGCCGGCGAATTAGGAGACATCGCGCATCAATGGTTTGAGGTGATGCGAAAATGCGGCGATGAAGTCCGCGAGCTCTTGCATGACGGCTGTCCAGTCGCTTGCCTCGGAGACGCGCCCTTCGGCTATGTCAATGTATTCACTTCGCATGTAAATGTGGGCTTCTTTCAGGGCGCATCCCTGCCGGATCCGGCCCGTCTGTTGCAAGGCTCCGGCAAATTCATGCGTCATGTGAAGCTGAGACCGGGAACAGCCACAAACGCCGCAGCTCTGAGCAAACTCATCGAGACAGCGTACTGGGATATAAAAGCGCGCGTCGAAAACGGCTAGGCCAAAGAACTTACAATAGCCAGATGAAGATGGCGGCCGAACATATCCATGGATACGCTTACGGATCGACCGAGCTTCCCGCATCACCGGTCTCCATGCATGAGCTGGAGGATTTGAAAGTGAGCGTGGGATTTTCAGAGGACGACCAGCGTTACTTGAAGCTGGCAGGTGAAGTGCTCGCAGACCAGACCGGGCAGGTGGTGCTGCATTGGCGCAGCGGCATCATCGCCAGCATCCCCAACCTCGCCCGGCATTCCCGTACGCCTGAGGGCAACGCCCTCCCGGATTATCTGGCGAAAAGCAACATCCGTTTTCAGCAATGGATTCTGGACACCTGCCTGCGCCCCTATGATCAGGACTGGCTCAACTATCAACAGGAAATCGCGCTACGGCACACCAGCCTGAAAAAGAACAAGGCTGACGGGGTTCGTTCGACACCGTATGTACCGCTGCGCGACATCATCGCGTTTATCGCCGTGATGAACGAGACCATCAAACCGTATCTCGCCGCGAAGGGACATCCCTCTGAGGAGGTCGACAAGATGCACAAGGCGTGGTGTAAGTCCGCGCAACTGCAATTGGCCCTGTGGGCGAAAGCATACACATCCACCGAGTGGTAAGAGATCTACCGGCGCTCGCAGATTCATTCAGGCAGCGTACCAGGAATGTCGATCTGGTGGCTGGCCTATACAAGCCTGATTTTGGCTTGTATAGGCCAGTTTCATGACGCTAACGAAAAACCATACAATCCGACATCTGAGAGCTGGTCTTCGGGCGTGCGGCGTAGCTCCACAGCTGCCATGGCGCGCTTGTCCCGACTCATGAAATCGCCCTCAGGTTTAGGGCATGTACAAAGCTTAGCTGCGAACCCGCTCCACCTGAACAAGCTTGACTCGGGCGCCTGCTCATTGAGAGCCGGACCACCTAAATTTTGTTTGCCGAGGCAATCACAACTCGGTTACAACTCTGATTGAGTAAGACTGTTTTCTTGGAACACCCATCAAAAGATTTCTGGCTTAGTTTTGCAGTCAGGAGGCTGGTATGGGCGCCATATTTGTAAGTTACCGAAGGGGGGACTCCGAAGGCCAAGCCAGAGCCTTGTACATCCAACTGGTGGAACTCATTGGAAAAGATTCAGTGTTCATGGACGTGGACAGCATTGCCTTGGGGCGTGACTTCCGTCAGGTTGTCCAGGAGCGCCTAGAATCCTGCGAACTCATGCTTGCACTTATTGGCCCGGGTTGGCTGGACGTCAAGGATGTTTCGGGACATCGCCGTTTAGAGAATCCAAATGACCTTGTACGTCAGGAAATCGCTGCCGCCCTCAAGCGCAACATTCCCGTAACTCCGGTGCTTCTGCAGGGAGCACAAATGCCTGCACCCGAGCGATTACCCGACGACATCAAGGATTTGGCATACCGCAATGGATTCGAGCTTGGCCACAGCACATGGGAATCCGATGTAAATGAGATGATCAAGCGGCTGGGTCTGAGTGAGCAACAGGAGGCGACTTCAGTCCATGCGCCCATTAAGGCCGATGCCCCCACCAAGTTTTCAGCTGCGCCCCGATCGTTCAAGAGACCTCAACTTCTGGTTGCGGTGGCGGCGATAGCGCTAGCCGCTGGAATTGCTGGATTAATCTTTTATTTGAAAGGGCAGAATCAGAAAGAGATTAGGCAAGAGGCCGACCAATCAACATCGGCAGCTTCTTCTCCCGCCTCCTCGCCAACGCCCCATTTTAGTCCGATTGCTGAATCGGCAAGCTCGCAAACAGCAACTTCTGGTTCCGGCGGTGCTGACGCATCAACAGGTCTCGACTTCAATTGGCCCGGGCCCGATTGTTGGGATGTCTTTCGCGGCGAGCAATTCGTGATTTATCAATGCGGCGCTATGAAGCAGGCATTGCAGGCAGGCACCTATACCATCAAAGGAAGAAACGCGCCGGTGTTCACGCCTTTCGAGGTGACTATCAAGTCCGGCTCCTCAACACGAATTGATCTGGGAGGGACCTTCGACTTCAATTGGTCCGGGTCCGACTGTTGGGACATCTTTCGCGGCGAGCAGCTTGTCACTTACCAATGCGGCGCTAAGAAGCAGGCATTGCAGGCAGGCACCTATACCATCAAAGGGAAAAATGCGCCGGTGTTTATGCCATTCGAGGTGACCATTAAGTCTGGTTTTTCAACACGAATTGATCTGGGAGGGACCTTCGACTTCAATTGGTCCGGGTCCGACTGTTGGGACATCTTTCGCGGCGAGCAGCTTGTCACTTACCAATGCGGCGCTATGAAGCAGGCATTGCAGGCAGGCACCTATACCATCAAAGGGAAAAATGCGCCGGTGTTTATGCCGTTTAACATCAAAGTAGTCGACGGAACTCAAGTCAAGGCGCCTTAGTTTCAGCGTGCCGGCTGCTGCACTCCCTGCTCTGAGCGCGGCCGAAGGTCTCGATTCTTGAGACATAGAATCGCCTCGCGCAGCAAGGCTAGGTAGAAGCACAGGGCTTCAGCCCTGTGAAAAAAGGACGCCGTCGAAAGATGGCATACCTTGCTGCCGCAGGCAAAGCGCGCAGGTCGAAGACCGCAGCGGATCATTCTCGACGTGCGTCGGGTACCGATGCGCCAGCTTATTCGCGTCGCAAAAGCCCGCCACACAAAAACTGCTCTACGACACAAAATCTGCACTTAACTCCACGTTAAATGTACGATTTTTCTACTAGGGTCTAGATCTAATAACCGCAAAAACCTCGCCCACTGGCTTTTCCACAGAATGGCATGTCAAGCCCCAAATCCAAAAGCTTTTTCTAACCCGCACATTTCAAAGAACAAAAACGAGCGGAAGCTTGGCCTGCAATTATGGGCTAAACTGCTAAAATAGAATCAGTGAGAAAAGCCTGCCCTAAACGAGGCGGGCTTTCCTTTTGGCAGGAAAAGATATCATGCAAGTACCTGTTAAAAATAGCACTTAGCAAGATGCGGGCGACTTGGGTTAGCTAATAGTAAATATGGTCAATCGCAAACAGCTGATTCTAAACGATCTCCGTACAGAATCAGCAGCGTAAACTGCTGAAAATAAACGATCTCCGTAAAAAAGGAGGGGAGGGGGTCACATCTCATCTTCGAGAGCCTCCGTCTCGCGCCAGGGACAATGCCGGCATCCGGACTGGCAGCAGTACCCGCGCTTGAGATGATAAGTCTCGGTAAAGACGAGGTAAGGCCCATCCATGTAGTAGTCCACGCCCTCAACCAGAGGCGCTGGTTCAGGCTGTGGGGGGCTGCTGCTCATAGCTGGATTCTGCCAGAGGCAGGAAAGTGGAGCTCTGGGTGCCCCAGGTCCGCGAAGAGGACCTGGGATCAGCAGTGGATTCCGTTTTGATATCAAGCGGTATGAGCACAGCTTCATCAAAGGTCACGCGGTTTCCGGCGACCGAAGCAACCCGCTCGCCCGGAACAACAATGCCGATCAGGTTCAACGGATCGGCAGCTGCCACTGTGACCGACTCCAGTTTGATCCCGGCGCGGCGCGCCTCACGCAGAGAATCGAGCGCCGCAGGCAGCGCAAACTGCTCGCCGCCAAATCCGGAGACAAACCGTCCGCCGCGGGCTTCACCGCGCGCTTCCATGCGCCGCAAAAACCCGTGCAGTTCGCGCCAGCGTGGAACTGTCGTCTCCCGCTCCAGCAGGTCGCGAAAGACAACACCATAGCGGGCCAGCAGCATCTGGCAGGCGGATTCAATCTCTGCCTCGTGCCGGTCTACTGTCTGATCATCTGGGGAGCGGAAGAGACTCCAACGTCCAGCCGCCTGCTTTACGCGTATACGCGTTGCAGTCTGCTTCCTGCGTGGATCGATCAGCATTCGCAGGCTGTCGAATCCGTCCGCTGTCACCATTCCGGCTGCGACCAGTTCCCACAGCGCAAGGTCTAGTTCGGCAGCACGAACGGCTAATCTGCGCACCATATCGCCCGCAAATATCGCCCCGCTGGTAGACAGAATGTCACGCACACGCCCGGCAAGATCGCTAAGACAAGCCGTGAGGCAGGTTTCAGGAATCCGCCTTTGCGCTAGGCACAAATCCATCCAGAGCGCCTCTTCGCGCACGAAGAACGTCACCGGGGCCATGCTCGTCGGCACCACCCGGCGCGGACCGCCAGATTCTATAGATTCAAATGCCGGATGCGGCGAAATCCGTCCCCATCCAACCACACCCGACAGACACAGCGCATCCAGCCAACGCGGATCATACCCCGCCACCCGCTGCGGCAGAATCGACCGCTCCCACTCAATCGCCGGAGCCTCGAAGCCTTCGAGCGATCGAAGAGCTTCGAGCAACCCGGCCTCCCCGGAAAGCTGGGTGTTGGGAGCCACATGCTGCCATCGCAGCAGCCACTGCATGAAAAGCGAGGGGGATACCGGTTCTACCTGCTTGCGCAGTGCAACCAGTGTGCGTTTGTGAATCCTCTGCAACAGGCGCCGTTCGCACCACTCCACGCCTTCGTCGGCCAGCGATTGCAAATTGCCCCTGCCCTCAAAGACGCCGCGCAGAATTGTCCCAGTCATCTCCAGCCGCAGCATCTGCTTCCAGATTTCGTGTGCGGGACAGCCGAGCCTCTCGGCCAGCGAGCGCGATGAGACCGGGCCGAGAATGGCCATCCAGCCCTGCACTGCCCTGCGGAGAACTTCATCTGTATCCGTAACTGATACAGATACATATACGAAATCCAGCGAATCAGTCAACCGCATCTCCGGCCACAGCAAGCGCAGCCATTCCGCTCGTTCAGTCGCGCACAGGTAGCTCCGGCTGCCATTGAACACAAGCACCGCGCGCCTTTGCTCTTCCAACCGCGAAAAGAATACGTCCCAGTCACGCGCATAGGGCTGCGACAAAATATCCGAGGGAACGATGACCAGCGAGCACAGCAGATCGTGCAGTTCGTGCTCGTCGCGGATATCGGGCCAAACTTCCTCGCGGACGGAAGCAATGGCTTCCGGAGATAGCCTTCCTGCTTCACCCAGCAGCTTGTCCGGCAACATGCCGCGCATGTTTACGGCGCGGGCGCGACGTTCTTCCAGCGGTGCATCGTCCAGAAAGGCATAGACATTCGCGTTCAGCATTTCGTGCGCGAAATGCGATGGCGTCGCCGTATCGACCGCCACGCAACGAATTTTGCCGGAGTCCATGTCTGCAAGGACACGCTTCAGCCCCTCCAGATCCATCGCCTCGCCGAGCACGTCCTTCATCACCTCGCGCACGAGCGGATGATTCGGAATCTGGATATCGCCTTCGATATTTTCCTGGCAGGCGGCGACCTGCGGAAAGACGCTGGCGAGCAGGTCGTCGGCGCGCGTCCGCTGGATTTGCGGTGGAATCTTCTTACCGTTTTTGAAGCGCAGCAGTTGCAGGCTGCGTCCGGCATCCCACTTCCATCGCGCCTTGAAGATAGGCGACGCCAGCGACGCCTGTTCCAGCAGTTCGGTGACGGTCTGCCCGGTAAGGAACTGAAAGACATCGCTCAGGGGAAAGCTGTGCTGTTCCGCGAGCGAGATGTTCAGACCATTGTCAGTGGCAGCCGCCTGCAGCTCGAAGTTGAAGCCGCGGCAGAAGCGTTTGCGCAGCGCCAGCCCCCACGCCTTGTTGATGCGCCCGCCAAACGGTGCGTGCAGAATGAGCTGCATGCCTCCACCTTCGTCGAAGAAGCGCTCGGCGACAATCGTCGTAAGGGTCGGCACCGTGCCGAGTATGGCGCGGCCCGCAACGATGTAGCCGATTAACTGCTCCGCGCCGGAGTCGTCGAGGCCGCATTCCTGCTTGAGCCATGCGACTGTTTCCGCAACCTCGGGATTTGATTGGCTGATGTAGCCGGGCAGAACGTCCTTTGTCCGGCGGTCTATTTCTTCCCGCAACTCGGAGACGAACTGCGAAAGCTCTACTGTCCGCTGCGGAGCTTCGCCACGCCAGAAGGGCACATTCGGTGGCTGTCCGTGGGCGTCTTCGACGAGCACGCGGCCCGCAAAACTTTCGACTCGCTGTACGCGCCAACTGGTATTTCCCAACAGGATGATGTCGCCGGCCATGGATTCAATGGCGAAGTCTTCATCGAGCGTTGCTATCTGCACGCCTTCCGGCTCGGCGATCACGGCATATAAGGCCGTGTCCGGTATCGTGCCACCGTTCGAGACGGCAATGGTGCGCGCGCCGCGACGGGCCTGGATGCGACCATGCACGCGGTCGCGCAGCAGATACGAGCCGTAACGCCCGCGGCTGGCTTCGATGCCGTCAGTCAGAAGACACAGCGCTTCTTCGAACTCATTGCGGATGAGTTCGCGATAAGGCAGCGCGCGCCGCAGTATATCAAAGAGCGTGTCCTCTTCCCACGGCTCGGCGGCGCAGGCGGCGACGATCTGCTGCATCAGCACATCCAGCGGCTGCGGCGGAATCTCCAGACGGTCGAGCACTCCGGAACGCATGGCGCGGACCAGCGCCGCGTGCTCCATCAGATCGTCGCGCGTGGTCGCAAAGAAGCGGCCTTTGGGGATTGCTCCGCGCCAGTGTCCTGCGCGGCCCACGCGCTGCATGGCTGCGGCAATGGCGCGCGGCGAGTTGATCTGGCAGACCAAGTCAACGTTGCCGATGTCGATGCCGAGCTCAAGTGAGGCTGTGGCTACCAGCAGGCGGATTTCGCCCTGTTTTAGTTTGCGTTCTGCTTCGAGGCGCAGCTTGCGCGAGAGGCTTCCGTGGTGCGCGGCGACGTTTTCTTCTCCAAGCAGTCCAGCCATGGCGAAGGCGAGACGCTCGACCAGCTTGCGGGTGTTCACGAAGACCAACGTTGAGCGATGCTCCAGCGCGAGTCCTGCGAGGCGCTTGTAGATGCCGTCCCAGATGGCGTTGCTCGCAACTGCGCCCAGTTCCTCGTCGGGAACTTCGATGGCAAGGTCGAGAGCGCGGTGCCGTCCTACTTGAACTATCTCGACGCTCGATCCTTGGCTGCCGCCGAGAAAGTCAGCTACCAACTCGATCGGGTTCTGCGTTGCTGATAGGCCGATGCGCTGCGGCGCTTCATTATTGCCGGTAATCCAGTCGCCTACTGAGAGGCGGTTTTCGCCGCAAACGAGCGCGTCGAGTCTTTCCAGCGTGAGCGCCAGATGCGATCCACGCTTGTCGTCCGCCACGGCGTGGATTTCGTCGACGATCACCGTGCGCACCTGTCGCAGGTTATTGCGGCTCTTTTCCGCTGTGAGCAAAATGTAGAGCGACTCGGGCGTTGTGACGAGGATGTGCGGCGGCTGCTTCAACATGCGCTGGCGTTCGGCGGGCAGCGTGTCGCCGGTGCGGACGGCGGTGCGAATCTGCGGTGAGAGATAGCCGCAGTCTAAAGCCAGGTTTTGGATTTCTTTCAGCGGCGCTTCGAGATTTTTCTGGACATCATTGGACAGCGCTTTCAGCGGCGAGATGTAGACGACTTCTGTCGCTGATCCAAGTCTGCCTTCGAGCGCTTTGCGGATGAGCTGGTCGATGCAGATGAGAAATGCAGCCAGCGTCTTGCCGGAGCCGGTGGGCGCTGATATGAGCGTTGGTTTGCCTGCAAGGATGTGCGGCCAGCCCTTTTCCTGCGGCTCTGTGGGCGTGCCGAACTTGCGGACGAACCATTCCTGCACGACCGGATGCGCCCATAGGAGGCTTTCCGGAATTGCCAGCTCGGCTTCGGCAGGCGGGAGCTCCATTGGCCTATTCTAGCGCGATTTTCGTTTCTTATTCGCCTGTGGGTCAGGCCGTGCTGACGGAGTCCCTACCCCCGGTTCAGGAGGTAAGTTTTCATGTGTTTTCAACAACATAGCGGGGGATTATCCCCTGCTATCGGCTTGATTCTATTGGGGTTAATGGCTTCCTAGTGTTTTCAATCACTTAGCGGGGGATTGCCTCCAGCAAATTGAAAACGCCCGCTTTGAAAAGCAGGCGCTCAGTGGTCTCAAGTCAATTATAGCATTTGAGCGCAATAGTATGTCTGTTCGGCTGACCAGGTTTTAGCTTTGAAATGTGTGAGTTACGGACTGATAAACCCTGGGGGGCTTGACAAAAGTTTTCCACAGCCTTCCGGGAGGATCCTTCTCCTCCGATTGCTGACAAAGTTGAAGTAATAAGGGAAACCATCCCTCGGCGGCTGAAGCCGCACTCATTTCAGGCTTACGGCCGGCTGAAGCCGGGCCCCTTCAAAACATTGGAGTTTGTCATCAATCCTGGGAGGGTCCTTCTCCTCCTTTATAGGCGGACGGCTTCAAAGGGAGTTATTTATGCGAAGTTAAGTATGTAAATCGTGCAAAATTGCTCAAAAATGTGCAGATTCTTCAGTCATTCGATGAGGGTTCCTTTCCCGATCATCGCCCCGAAGAGGATTGGAATTCCGCGATAAATATCATCAAGATTGCTGACAAACATGTGTCAGCAAAGAATCGCGTTACCCCAGGGGCTAAAGCCCATTCATGTTGCAGCATTTGCGGCGCAGCTAAAGCTGTGCCCTTACGAAACAGCGACTTTGTCAACAGTCTGGGGGGATCCTTCCTCTCTTTTATACTGAGCTTCGCGACTGCGGAGGCCCAGATTTCAGGGTTCATTTTGACTTGCTCTCTACTACGGAGTCGGTGGTGCTGCGCTCAGGGCAGCAATATTCCTAGTAAACTCATCAAGCTGCCGTTCTTGTTCCGAGCGGGTTTGATTAAGAATCTCAGCATATTGCTCCGTGCTGATCGGGAGCTCTAGCTCCGTCCGGGCTGCGATCAGTAAAGGGACAGTCAGTTGATTGACCCGTGCTGATTCTGTGAAGCATTCTCGTGCAAAGGGAATTTGCTTTGCAGAGAGTTCGTCGATCATCCCCTGAAGTTCTTGGTTTGTCGTCGTGATACGGTCTACCTCAAATTCATAGTTTTTCTGTATCGCTTCAAATCTGCGCGTATCCTGAACACCTTCAATATTGTGGTGCTGCATAAGCTCAATCATTGCGTCCCGTGTCTTTTCAAACCCTCTAAGTAATGCAGCTTTTACCGCAATCTGTTCTTGCAGGAAATTCAGGGCCAGTCGTTGTTGCGTCAAACGAAAAAAGGCGCCCGTGAACTCCGTTCCGAACTTGGCGAGCGCACGTATAGTAGCTTCACCGGCGACGAGGTTGACCTTTGCGAGGACGGGAGATTTATCAAGGTACATTGCCGAAACTTCCTTCAGCGAAAAGCTCAAATCGCTCAATTTGGAAAGGGCGCTCATAGAAACTGAAATCGCCTCTGCCGCTGCTGCGTAGGTATCTTTTCTGAACGTCATTTCCCGTTCGCGATTTTTTAACTCCCTATCGTTTTGGAGTTGTATTCTCAGGCGGCGGTCGCCAGCTCGATTGGTGAAATAAACGCCCGCCAGAGTGAACAGCGAGCCGATTACGACACCCCAAAATGTGGCGGGTATCTTATCAAATAGCTGAGTAAGAAAATGAAGAAAGTCGTTCATGTCTATTCCATGTGAGGGCTTCGCCTCCATTAGGAGCCGGCCTGCGTAGGCTAAGAAATCCTTATGGATTTTCTATCCTCCGATGGTACTGCGGAAGGGCAGGTATGCGAAGGCGAAGCGAGAGTGAGCGCCAGCGCTGCTCAGGGAATTTTAGAGCGGTGTGACCTCACAATGAAACCTTAAGCACCCATGCGGGCTGCTGGCGCAGGTTTGCCGGGAGGTCAGGCAAACTTATGATCGTGCCGCGATTGCCTGGTTTGAATTTCAATGGAGCTGCGTCGCCGAGTAGCGTGACGGCTTTTACGCCAGCGGCATCTTTCAATTCAAAACTGGAGCCGGGCCAGCGCGGCAGAATCGCGTAAAGGTCATTTCCTTTTGTCGTGAAGAGAGCATCGACGGAGGCTTTGCCTGCTTCCGGTTTCAGGGTCAGCTTTGAGATGTCGTAGGCGCTGTCGTACTCGCCGTTGTAGTTTGCCTGCGGAATCTCGCCGGCGCTCCACTGGCGCGTGTTCTTCCATGGCTTTGTTCCGTAGATGGCTTCGCCGTTGACGTTGAGCCAGTTGCCGATCTCGCCGAGGCGTTCTTCCATGAGGAGCGGGATGGTTCCATCGGCGGCGGGGCCTATGTCGAGCATAAGGTTTCCGCCGCGGCTCACGGTGTCGGAGAGCATGATGATGAGTTCCTGCCCGGTGTGATAGCCGTCGAGCAGCTCGGCGCGATTGAGGCCGAAACTCACGCCCATGCCCCGGTTTTCTTCCCAGGGATGGTTCATGCCGTTCATGCCGGAGGTGTATTCCGTTGTCCAATAGCCGCCGTGCTTGTGGCGGCAGTCTTTTCCCCAGCGATCATTGATAACGACGTCGTCTTTTACAGGCGACTCATTGAAAAGCCACGCGAGCAGTTCGGGTGTGTGCGACTCGGCTGAAGTAAGATCCCATTCGCCGTCGCTGAAAATGATGGATGGCTTGTAGCGTGTGACGAGGTCTTTGAACTGGGGGAACATGTGTTCGCGGACATAGCGCTGCTTGTCATAGAGCCACATGGGGTTGTACCACTCATAGAGCGAATAGTAGTAACCCATGCGCACGTTTTTGCTGCGGACGGCCTCTGAGAGATCGCCCAGGATGTCGCGATGCGGGCCAATCTCGGCGGCGTTCCAAGGACGGCCCCATGTTGCCGTTGCTTCCCTGCTGGGCCAGAGCGCGAAGCCTTCATGATGCTTGGAGGTAAGCGCAACGTATTTTGCGCCAGAGCCTGCGAGAACGCCGGCCCAGTGATCGGGGTCGAACAGCTCGCATTTGAAGTGCGGCGCGAAGTTCTGGTAGGGATAGTCGGCGCCGTACCATTTTTTGTGAAACTCCCATGTGCCTTTTTCGATCTCGTTTGCCTTCGGGTTGTCGCGACCTTCAGTCATCTGGTGCCAGTACCACTCGGCATAGGCAAGCTTGCCGGGAATGACGGGAGCATAGGCGGGGACGGAGTATGTCCCCCAGTGGATGAAGATGCCGAACTTGTCGTGGGTAAACCACGCAGGCGTTGGCCGCGCGTCGATGCTCTCCCATGTGGGCTGATAGGTCTGGGCATTAAGATAACGGCCCATGGACGTTGTTCCGGCGACGATGCCGGCCGCTCCTGCCATCTTGATAAAACTGCGTCTGCTCAGAGGGTTTTCGATTCCGGGGATTTGTTCGCGCATTGGGCCTCGTGGTTTGAGATTGCAATACGAATCCTCTGGATGGAGGTGCGACTTGTCAAGGGTATTTTTATTTGTGAATTATGATTTTTGTAGCCGATCGTGGGTTTTATGCGGAGCTTTCTTGGCATTTCCAAGCACATTTACTTTCTTAAGAACCTATCCATGGAGAACGATGACGAGGGGCGTCAAACGTGCGAATCGAGGAAACCTAGCCGATGTTGTCCACATCGCAAAACGCATTTTAAGCGGTGTATAGAACGGGGTGTAGTCATTGCAGATGACAAGCCTGATGCCTGTCAGCGGTGCTTTGGCCAAATCATCATCAATTTGCTTGAAGTACGCTTCCTTGATCTCGGCTAGGAAATCGTCAAAAGATACGTTGAGGTAGACAAAGTGAACGGCCGCATAGCCATCGTCAAACGTTAACAGTTGCTGTTTGGCGGTTTCAATTGTCGCATGTATCTTCTTCAGGAATCCAGCCGTAAGAGTAAGCGGAAATGAACGGGCTTTCGGAGGACCTGTTCGGAAGGCCATTTCCTCATCCGATATATTAATCGTCTTGACCTCGCACAGCACGCGGTCCAAAGCAAGTGAACCTTCCAGATCTGGAGTTTTCTTGCTTGATTCCGGGATGAAGCGAAGGTTCGTACAGCCGCTAGATTTTAGGTAGTTGTAGGCCCGCGCCTCGTGGAGGGCATCGAAAAGTTGGTGCCATCCACGACCTCTCTTATCTCGTGCGATAAGGCGCGGGAGGGCTTTTCCTTTCAGATGCACCCAGGCTTCATCGTCAAGTCCTTGCAGCGTCCGCTCCTGTCGCAGATAACAATCCTTGACGTGAGCATCCCGCGCAAGGTTTTGATCGAAATCACGGAAATAGGCATCGGGAGACGTCGGTCAGCGATACAGTCTCTCAGTTCATAAAGCCGAGGTAATTCCGCCCGAAACACGATGTTCTCCTTTATCTGCCACTGTGAGACTTACGTCTATGGTATGCGATTTCATGCTGATACCTACTTCTACCCGAATTAGCTGCTAACAATCGTGTTTGAGTCTATCTTTCCCACCCTGTCGCAAAGTGCGCGACATGGGGCGCCATTTTTCTCACCCAAGCACGCGGAAAACGCGTCGAGGATCTCGGTCATACTCTGGCTGGCAAACCGCAGGTCCGTCGCCTCCGGCTGCATCGCAGCCTCCACTCAGGATGACATTGTCCGGGATGGGTTCGTGCTTTCCCACTCTATCGCAAAGTACGCGATAGAATGGGGCACCCATTTTCGTACGGCTGCTTAGAAAAAGCAGATCCTTCGACTTCGCGCATACGCGCTACGCTCAGGATGACAAAATAAGGGCATCTGCTCGATGTAAAAAATATTTGACATTAATTGCGAGAGTCAGTATGGTTTGTGATGTCAAATATTTTTGACATGGAGCGAATCGCGATGGCGATCAGTCTTTCGTATCGGGAGAAATCACTTTATGCTTCGTTGGTGGCGGAGCTAGTTGTGTATGGCCCTTATTTCTTTCTGCACAGGCAGAACTCAGTAAATAAGGTTGCCGGCATGATTATCGGGATTATTGTGCTGCAGATCATTCTGCAATCGATCATCGCGGCCCTGACGCGCAACCGCATCACGGACGAGCGGGACCGCCTGATCGAGTTGCGCGGGTATCGTGTGGGCTATTTTACGCTCGCGTCCCTGATGGTTCTGGGGCTGGGCATGTTGTGGTTTCACTCGGCGTTCGGCCACCTTTCGATGGAAGGCCGGTGGGTTGGGCTTCATTTTCTGAGCGCCTTCTTCGGGATGCTGGTGATCTCGGACATTGCGAAGACGGCCGCGCAGATTGTGGCTTACCGGAGAGCGCTCTGATGCCTTCGATACGGAACCAGATTCGGGAACTCCGAGCCGAGCGGAAGATGACACAACAGGAACTGGCCGATCAGATTGGCGTCACGCGGCAGACGGTGATCGCAATCGAGCAGGACAAGTACTCGCCTTCGCTGGAGACGGCGTTCAAGGTGGCCAGGGTGCTTGGCGTCACGCTCGAAGAATGTTTCCAGTATGAGCCTCGCGGCAGGCGCTGAAGGCGGATCGCCGGGAGTGACAGGGGATAAAGCCAATCTTCGGTTTGTGCCTGAGTAAATTTGTGATTTCCCACCCTGTCGCAGAATGCGCGACAGAATGGGGCACCCTTTTTCGTGCTGCCGACCGGCGAAAAACAGATCCTTCGACCCGCGCTCAGGCGCTCCGCTCAGGATGACAATTTTAGAGATTAGCTTGCAATAACAGACTGACGCAGACCAGGCGTTCAGGCTCTGGCTGCGTCGATCTTTTCGGTGTCTACGTTGAGTTCCTTGAAAGCGGCCTGGGCTTTTTTCGCGTCGAATTTTCCGTCGCGGGCTAGCTTTGAGAGCGTGGCGGCCACGATAGATTCGGCGTTGACTTCAAAGTGCGCGCGCAGGTGCTCGCGGTTGTCGCTGCGGCCAAAGCCGTCGGTGCCAAGTGTCACCAGGCGGTTGCCGAGCCAGGGTGAAAGCTGGTCGGGGACGGCCTTCATGTAGTCGGTTGCGGCGATGATGGGACCCTTTGCGCTCTTGAGTGCCTGCACGATGTAGGGAGTTTTCTCGGCATCGGCCGGATGCAGACGGTTCCAGCGCTCGACGGAGAGGGCTTCGCGGCGCAGTTCGTTATAGCTGGTCACGCTCCATACGTCGGTCTGGACGCCGTATTTTTCAGCGAGAATCTGCTGCGCGCGGACAGCCTCGTTGAGGATGGGGCCGCTGCCGAAGAGATGCGCGTCGGACTTTCCTTTAATGGCGTTCTTGAACTTGTAGATGCCGCGCACGATGCCTTCGCGCACACCTTCTGTCTGAGGCATTTCGGGCATGGCGTAGTCTTCGTTGTACATGGTGATGTAGTAGAAGACCGGCTCGTTTTCGTGGTACATGCGGCGGACGCCGTCCTGCAGGATGACGGCGAGCTCGTAGACATAGGCCGGGTCATAGCTGAGGCATGTAGGCACGGCGCTCATCAGAACATGGCTGTGACCATCCTGGTGCTGGAGACCCTCGCCCAACATGGTGGTGCGGCCGGCGGTACCTGCCATCAGGAAGCCCTTGCCGCGCGAATCGGCAAAGGCCCAGACCATGTCGCCGACTCGCTGGAAGCCGAACATGGAGTAATACATGTAAAACGGGATAGCTGGCACACGGTAATTGGAGTAGGCGCTTCCGGCAGCGGTGAAGGAGGCCATCGATCCGGCTTCAGTAATGCCTTCTTCGAGAATCTGGCCGTCCTGTTCTTCGCGGTAGTAGAGCAGCATATCTACATCGTGCGGCTTGTACTTCTGGCCCTCGGCGGCATAGATGCCGACCTGGCGAATGGCGGATTCGAGGCCGAAGGTGCGGCCCTCGTCAGGAACGATGGGCACGATAAGCTTGCCAATTTTGGGGTCTTTGAGCAGATGGCGCAGAATGCTGACGAAGCCCATGGTGGTGGAGACGGCGCGTCCCTTGGAACCGGCTGTCCATTCGCTGAAGTAATCCAGCTCTGGTGCTTTGAAGTTCATCTCCGGCACTTCACGGTGCGGCATGTAGCCGCCCAGCGACTTGCGGCGCTCGTGCAGATACTGGATTTCGGGCGCGTTGTCGGCAGGCTTGTAAGGCGTGCCGTACTTGGCAGCTTCCTCGGGCACCGGAATGTCAAAGCGCTTGACGAACGTGGTAAGCGCGTCGTCGGTCATCTTCTTTTCCTGGTGCGCGGCGTTGCGCGCTTCAGTAGTGCCCATGCCATAGCCCTTGACGGTTTTGGCGAGAATGACGGTCGGGCCGCCGCGATGTTCCACGGCGCGCTTGTAGGCGTTGTAGACCTTGACGGAGTCGTGGCCGCCACGGTGCAGGCGCGCCAACTGCTCATCGGTCATATCGCTGACTAGTTCGAGCAATTCCGGGTATTTGCCGAAGAATTCCTTGCGAACGTAGGCTCCGCCTTTGGCCTTGAATGCCTGGTACTCGCCGTCTACGCACTCCTCCATGCGCTTGAGCAGCAGGCCCTTGTGGTCACGCTCAAAGAGAGCGTCCCAGTCGGAGCCCCAGATCACCTTGATGACATTCCAGCCAGCGCCGCGGAAAATGCCTTCCAATTCGTCAATTATGCGCTTGTTGCCGCGCACGGGGCCGTCGAGCCGCTGCAGGTTGCAATTGACGACGAATACGAGGTTGTCGAGCTTTTCGCGCGAGGCCATGCTGATTGCGCCGAGAGTCTCGACTTCATCGGTTTCGCCGTCACCGACGAAGGCCCAAACCTTGCGCGGCGTCTTCTCGATAAGGTTGCGGTTTTCGAGATAGCGCATGAAACGCGCTTGATAGATGGCGTTGAGCGGCCCGATGCCCATTGAGACAGTGGGGAAACGCCAGAAATTCGGCATGAGCCACGGGTGCGGATACGAAGACAAGCCGGGCTTCTCGCGCAGTTCGTGACGGAAATTCTTGAGGTGGTCGTCGTTCAGGCGGCCTTCAAGATAGGCGCGGGCATAGACGCCGGGTGAGGCATGGCCCTGGAAGTAGACAAAATCGCCGGGCTGGTCTCCATATTTAGCGTGGAAGAAATGATTGAAGCCGACTTCGAGTAGCGTGGCGAGGGACGAATAAGTGGAGATATGGCCGCCGATGCCCGCGTCCTTCTTGTTCTGGCCGTGGACCATGGCCATAGCGTTCCAACGGATAAGGGCTTCGACCTTGCGCTCCATCTGGCGGTCACCCGGATAAGGAACTTCATCGTGTTTGGGAATGGTATTCAGGTAGGGAGTGCGAATTTCGCCGGGAGTGTTGATGCCGGCCTCGCGCGCGCGCTGCCGCAGTACTTGTATTAGCTCGGCGGCCTGCTCCGGGCCTTCGTCGACGACGATCTGATCGAAAGCCTCAATCCACTCCGCAACTTCCTCGGTAAAGTCCACCTGGGCGGGAACTGCCAGTTTCATAGCCATAGAAGTTCTTTTCCCCTTGGAACGCAGTGACTCTTTGGTATTAGAGGTCTGCGCTTGAATGCCCAACTGATAATTTTCGCAGAATATCCGCCACTGCGCCACGCCGCCGCAGGGACACGGATAATTCTGGCCTGCTCCGCGCTTATGGGCAGCCTGTGGGCACACCGCGCTTCAGCAATAGCTGTTCCGGAGGCGGCAGAGTGGTCAGGACTCTTACGATCCGGTCTGCGGCGTGGCCATCGCCGTATGGGTTGGTCATTCCTTTGATGGTCTGGAGAAACGCGGGGCTTTGCGCCTCCTGAATCTTGTCGAGGATGGATTCGACAGATGGTTGGGCGTGCAGCACATTCGGGCCGTGTTCTCTTCCCTGCTGGCGCATGCCGACATTCACGGTCGGCAGCGCAAAGGAACCGGTTTCCATGATGCCGCTGCTGGAGTTTCCCAACATGAGCCTCACATGCTGCAGCAGGCTCCAGTAGGTCACGGCACCCAGGTTTACAAATATGCGGCCGTTGCCGCGGTCCTTGAGAAACGCTTCCGCGCGCTCGATCAGGATGCGACTGCCGGCGTCGGCGTTGGGGTAGGAGAAGATGAGCTGATTCGGAAGCTGTCCGAGGGCGGCGAAGAGGGCATCAGCTTCGCTGGTGGTATCGCGGAGGATGGTCACAGGATGATAGGTGATCAGGATGCTTTGCTGGGTCAGGTCGAGGTTGAGCTTTTGTTCCAGCTCTTCGCGCGTGAGAAGACGGCTTCGGCGCAGGTGGTCGAGTGATGGCGCGCCTGCGCGATGCACGCGCCACGGCTCTTCTCCCATGCCAATGACCCGCTGCCGCGCGAGTTCGGTGGACGTGAAATGGATGTGGCTCATCTTGGTGAGAGCGTTGCGAACGGCGTCGTCAATGGCGCCTTCGCTGATCTCGCCTCCTTCAATGTGCGCGATGGGGATGCGTAGGGCGAGCGCGACGGAAGCGGGGGCCAGCATCTCGTAGCGGTCAGCGATGAGCAGCAGAAGGTCGGGGCGCATTTGCCCGAGCGCATCCGCGAGCGAGAGAACACCGAGGCCGATACTCTTCGCCATGCCAATGTCGGTGTCGGAGCTTAGAAGGCACTCCAGTTTTGCGGCAATGGGAAAACCGTCAGCTTCAATCTCGCGCACCGTGCTGCCGAACTCGGGTGAGAGATGCGATGCGAGCGCGATGAGTTTCAGCTCAACATCGGGGTACGATTGAAGGTCTTTGAGAGGCCAGTAAAGGTGGCTGTAATCCGCGCGGGAAGTGGTTACAACTGCGATGGTCTTCTTCATGTGCTTTCTATAGATTGATTCTATGAGCGTGGCCCTTCTTCCGGCGGTCGAGCAGCTTGCTCTTTTGCAGAAGAGAAAGATTTCTCCGCTTGAGTTGGTCGAGGAGCATATTGCCCGCATTGAGCGGCTGAACCCTGTCCTTAATGCTCTGGCCGATTTCGATCCGGAGCGGGCACGCCAGCAGGCGCGTGATGTAAAACATGGACCGCTCAGTGGGTTGCCGCTCACGGTGAAGTCGTCGATTTCTGTTGCAGGATTTCGCTGCGAGATTGGCAGCGTGCTGCATCGCGGGCAGATTCCGAAGCAGGATGCGGAGGCTGTGGCGCGGTTGCGCAATGCGGGCGCGGTGATTCTAGGGACGACGAATTGTCCGGAACTGCTGATGGCCTATGAGACGGACAATCTGCTCTACGGGAAGACGAACAATCCGTGGGCGCTGGACCGGACGGCGGGGGGATCAAGCGGAGGCGAGGCGGCGGCCATTGCCGCCGGGTTGTCGGCCGGAGGTCTGGGCAGCGACAGCGGCGGCTCAGTGCGAGAGCCGGCGCATTTCTCGGGCATCTGCGCGCTCAAGCCAACTTCGGGCCGCGTGCCTTCTGCGGGACATCTGCCGCCATGCACCGGACCGTTTTCGATTCTGGGCGCGATTGGACCGATGGCGCGCACGATTGCTGATGTTGAGTTGCTGTTCAGGATCGCAGGTTCACATCCGGCTGACCCATCTGGTGCTCCGGTTGGTCTGCGCGGCGCTTCCATTGCTGATGCCAGGCGGGTTCCAATTGGCTGGTTTGAGGATGATGGGCTGGTTCCGGTCACTCCGGAAACGCGCCAGGCTGTGCGTGGCGCTGCGGCGGCGCTTGAACGGCAGGGCTTTAAGGTGCGGCCATTCCGGCCATCGGCTTTAGAAGCAGCGCGCAAGCTGTGGCATATCTTTTTTGTTCAATGCGGAGCGATGTTTTACGCACCTTTGATTGCCGGGCGAGAGAAAGAACTGAGTCCTACTTTTCAAAATTTTCTTGAGATTGCAGGCGCGCAATCTCCATTGACAGCGGAATCTCTGTTGCAGGCATGGTCAGATTGCGATGTTGTTCGCAGCCAGCTTCTCGCTGAAATGCAGGAATTCCCACTGCTGTTACTACCTGTCTGCTCTATTCCGGCGTTTCGACACGGCGAGCGTAGGTGGATAGTCGAAGGCCGCGAACTGCATTATCTGGATGCCATGCGGGTTACGCAGTGGTTGAATTTGCTGGCAGCGCCTGCCGCCGTGGTTCCGGTTGGGCAGTCTGGTGAGGGCCTGCCTATCGGCGTTCAAATCGCGGGCAGGCCGTACGAGGATGAACTTGTGCTTACGGTGGCTCGTGCGGTTGAAAGTGAATTCGGGTATCGGCCGCCGCCGCTTGTGTAGGTTGCGGTTATGGATTTGCCTGGCCAAACATAACCTGCAGGTCCTCCGCTACGCTGTGCTCCGGGATGACAATTCAATTTGGTACGTCAATACTGCCGTCTAGTGCGTAGTCGGCTGCGACTCCGTTGGCTTGTAGTTGAATTGGAAGCGCTGCATACGATCTCCGGATTC
Organism: Alloacidobacterium sp.; assembly: GCF_035631355.1. Lineage (NCBI taxonomy): Bacteria > Pseudomonadati > Acidobacteriota > Terriglobia > Terriglobales > Acidobacteriaceae > Alloacidobacterium > Alloacidobacterium sp. Next base: position 665 of record NZ_DASQIX010000030.1, on the reverse strand, counting down.
GAAGCGGTCATTCCAGTGAAGCCGGTACTTCAATGAGCGGTTGTCTTCCGGGTAATGCTCGCTCGCCGGATATGGATATGTGCTCATTTCGTGAAAAGGCATTTGGGCAACAGTGAATGGCATTGCCTCGTAGAAATCCATGTCTTTGACGAAGCCGTTGGCATAGAAGAAGTAATCACGCTTCCAGCCGTCTGGAAGCGGCGGCAATGATGCATTGCTGAACTCTGCGTCTATTTCTTCGCCACTGCCGAAGATGACGTAGTGGTTGTCGATCTGACGGAGCAGCGGAGTCACGTCGCCGTATTTTGTGTAGCTGCCGCGCTGCCACTGGAACGGGCCAGTCGCGCTGATGCGGTCGTAGTGATAGGTCAGGTCACCGGGGGTTTTGCCGTCCACCTGCTGAGGATATCCGCGGAAGGCGAGGTGCGCCATAGATAAGGGCAATTCAGTGCGGCGAGTGTTTCCTGCCATTTCCGGGCCGTTATCGATAAGTATCTGGTCCCAATAGATCTGAAGGTTGGTTTTGATGCGGATGTGGCGCGCGCCCTGCGGCAGCTTCCCGGTCAGATCGACCACGATGGTTCGTGGAAGCCCTGCGGGGAATCCCATGTCGTCGATGATGCGCTTCCAGCTTCCATTCGGCATTTGCGCTTCGACGAACGGCG
>NZ_DASQIX010000029.1:0-34498 GCF_035631355.1 Alloacidobacterium sp. | reverse complement strand
GAATAATGTACTCGGCAGGGTCATTAAGCCAGCACTTCAGAAGGCGGGTATTGAGTCCCTCTGGCACGGTTGGCATGCAGCCAGACGAGGACTGGGAAGCAATCTTTATGCCTTGGGTGTTCCTGACAAGACCATCCAAGTAATCTTGCGGCATGCCAACGTAAGCACAACAACCACGTACTACATCAAGACGGCTCCCGCAGACGCAGTTGCCGCGATGATCAAGTTGGAAACCGCCGTTCCCGAGTTGGGCAACAATTGGGCAACAGAGGTGAGCGCTCCCCGCGTTCCCGTTGCGGTAAACTAACAAAGCACCACGTCTTACGACAAGTGGCCCTGTAGCTCAGGTGGATAGAGCGACGGTTTCCTAAACCGCAGGTCGGAAGTTCGAATCTTCCCAGGGTCACCAGGACTTCGTTTTGACAGCATCCCTGGAAGCCGGAATAATCAGAAGATTCCAGCTTGCAGTGGAAATTTTTCTATGCAGAAGTCGCGGGATAGCCTGCGATTCTTCGACATGGTCAACGATAACGATCAACGCATGGAATGTTCGGGAAGACGGTGGAAATCCGTCACTGCCCCGCAACTGTAAGCGCGACGCTGTGCGTCCTGTTTTATTGAGATGTGCAGAGAAATGCCGAACCTCAAAGCCACTGGAGCAATCCGGGAAGGCGGTTTCGGCGGCAAAAGCGCGCGAGTCAGGAGACCGGTTTCATGCGGAAGAAAACCCCGTTCCGAGGGGAACGAAGGAGACATATGCTGAAGAGCCTGCGGTCTTTTCGCCGCCTTTCCCTGATTGCCTCGCTGTTGCTTGCCGCTCTGCCCTTGCGCGCCGTCATAGTAAACGGGCGCGTTACCGATTCGCTGGGGCAGCCGATTGCCAATGCAGATATTTCGCTCGTGCAGAATGGCAAGGTAATTGTCGCCTCCAGAACACTGAACGATGGAACATTTCAACTCAGCAGCTCAGCCACGGGACGCTTTTATGTTCTAGCCGGTGGGAATTCGTTTCGTCAGCTTACAACGCAGAGCTTCTACGGCGGCGCGCTCGACAACGTGGAGCAAAACATCGTACTTGAGCCGGAGTGGGTGCGGCAGTCGGTTGTTGTCACGGCGACGGGTACTCCATTGCCGGAGGCGCAGTTGAGCGCCTCAATTACCACTCTCAGTAAGACGGATTTCATCAACCGCGCGGACATGGTAGACGTGATGCGCCAGGTGCCCGGCGTGAACGTCGTGCAGACAGGGCAGCATGGAGGCGTAACGAGTATCTTCGTGCGCGGAGGGAATTCCGACGCCAACAAAATTCTCTTCGACGGCGCTCCGATAGAAGACATCGGCGGACGTTTCGATCTTTCGACGATTGCCTCGACCGGCGTATCGAGCGCCGAGGCATACCGGGGACCGAACAGCGTGCTGTATGGGTCAGATGCTGCGGCTGGCGTGATTGGATTCAGCACTCCGCGCGGCTCGACTCCGTTTCCTTCCTTGTTGTATGAGGGTGATGCAGGGAATTTCGGTACTTACCGCAATGAGGTGCAACTCGGAGGAACACATCATGCTTTTGATTACTACGGTGGATTCAGCGATTTGCAGACGCAGAACTCTATCCCACAAAGCGAATATCACAACATCATGGAAACCGCGAATCTCGGCTATGCATGGTCATCGGCGACGACCCTTCGCGTAAGCGCGCGTAACGCGGACATCGCCACCGGGCTGCCGAATGCGTACCAGTTCTACCAGATTGCGAATGACGCCAAACAGTCGGACCAGGACACTTTCCTCGCCGGCACAATCGATCACAATTTCTCTGACCGCTGGCATGCGCTGGCGCGGTACGGCATGGCACGCAAGCGGGAGCAGTCGACGCAATGGTCCCCGACTGGAATTTATCAGCCAGACGAGGGAATTTTTCTCGGCAATCCGGTAACCATCAAGGGTGCAAATGGCTATGCAGTCAGCGGGCAGGCAATTCTGAATTATGCCGGGACATACCCGGTGACTTCAGAGCTGGTTTCAAATCGCGACGATCTCTATGCGCAGACGGACTATCAGTTCACTCCGCATTTGATGGCAATTGCCGGCTTCCGTTATGAAAACGAGCGCGGCGCCGACCGCTATCCCGGCTTTGTAGATGATTCACTGGAGCGTGGCAACTACGACTACATGCTGCAGTTAGGCGGAGACTTCCGCAGCCGGCTTTTCTATTCGCTGGGTGGAGGGGTTGAGAAAAACCAGCTCTACGGCACTGAGGGAACGCCGCGCGTCGGGCTTTCTTATTATGTAGTGCGTCCGGGAGCAGGGCATTTCCACGGCACAAAGCTGAACTTCAACTTTGCCGAGGGCGTGAAGGAGCCGACCCTGACCGACCAGTTTGGCTCGCTCTATGACTTTCTCTATGCATACGGAGGTCAGGCGGCGGCGCAGCAATACGGTATTCAGCCGATTGGCGCCGAGCACTCGCGCAGCTATGACGGTGGCGTGGAGCAAAGTCTCTTCAGTGAGCGCATGCTATTTCGTGTGACCTATTTCCACAATGAATTCACTAACCAGATTGAGTCGGTACCACCTTCAGCCCTGGGACAGTTGCTGCCGAACCTTCCTCCCGACCAGTTGCAGCAGCTGATTCAGCTTCTGCAGGCGTCATTCGTCTCGCCGACGCTGAACTCGCTGGCATTTCGCGCGCAGGGAATTGAAAGCGAGGTGCAGTATGGTTTTGGCCGGAACATCTTCTTCCGCGGCGGCTATACATATCTTGACTCCGTTGTGCAGCAGTCATTTTCATCCGATGCCTTAAGCCCGACATATAACACTGAATCTTCATTCCCCGACATTCCTATCGGCGTCTATTCGCCGCTGCGTGGCGCGCGGCCTTTCCGGCGTCCTCCACATGCCGGATTTGTGTCGGCGACATATACAGGCAGTCACTGGACGCTGGTGGGAAACGCGGCTTTCTCCAGCCGCAGCGATGATTCGACATATCTCGGCTCCAGCGACGCAGCGTTTGGCAACTCGCTGCTGCTGCCGAACAGGAATCTTGATTATGGCTACGCAAAGCTGGATCTGGGGGCGGTCTACCAGTTGAAGCAGTGGATCGCGATCTACACGCAGCTTGATAATGTGACCAGCAACCAGCACATCGGGCCAATTGGGTACACATCGCTTCCGTTTAATTTCCGAACTGGGCTGCGGTTTACGCTGGGGAAAGAAGTGAAGTAAAGATAGGCCCTCGCGGGCCTCAGGATGCTGAAAAGTCGCTGTTTCGTACGGGCATGGCTTTTATAGCAGTGCCGTAAGAGTGCAGAATCAGTGCGGCTTTAGCCGCCGAGGTAATAGTCTTCTTTCCAATGAGATTTTTTTAGTATCCTCGGGCCCTTCGCGGGCCTCTTTCATAAGCGATAACCACCGCAATCTAAGAGCCTACTCGATGATGAAAAATATCGGTATTTTAAGCGACTTACCAAAAGAAACGCCGTCTCTATCAGAGAGATGAGAGCGGCTGCGTTTTTAATTGCATGCGGCTGCAAGACTGGATAAAGAACTGATAGGCAAGATGTACTTATCAAAGTTTTTGCGCCGTGTTGCGCTTGTAATTTCCATATTGGTCTCACTGACCGGCCACACGGTGTCGGCCCAGACCCCGCCAGATGTGCCAGATGCGCCTGCTTCCGGGAATCCTCCGAAAATTTCACAGCCCAAATCGCAACATGATCAGGCTGCCGAAGACTTGAAAAGGGAAGAGCACCAGCGCATTCTCGGAATCGTTCCCGATTTCAACATGATGGACAACGCGAAAGCTCCGCCTCTGAGCCCGGGACAGAAGTTCCATCTCTTCTGGAAGAGTACAACCGACCCGTACGCATTTTTCGTCGCTGGTTTTGTGGCCGGTTACGGCCAGGCCAACAACAGCAATCCCGGCTATGGACAGGGCGCGGCCGGCTACTTCAAACGTTATGGCGCCGCCTACACCGATGCATTCGATGGCAATCTATGGGGCAATGCAATTCTGCCGGTATGGTGGCGCGAAGATCCGAGATACTTCCGCAAGGGAACAGGAAGCACCGGTAGGCGTGTTCTCCATGCCGCATTATCGACTGTGTGGTGCCGTCGCGATAACGGAACCTGGGGGCCGAACTATGCGAATGTTACGGGAAATATGATTGGTGGCGCCATCTCCAATTTGTACTATCCCAAAGAGGATCGTGGCCCCGAGCTGGTCTTCGGCAACGCTTTGACCGTAACTGCGGAAGGGGCGATTGGAGCGCAACTGGTCGAATTCTGGCCGGACATTGTGCGGCACTATCGCAATAAAAAAAGCAAACAGGCAAGCGCTCAGAGTCCTTCCTCTGACGCTGAATCGAAACAGTAGCTTGGCTCTCTTGTTGGAGCTATTCCGTTCGTGCATGTGAATGGGATATCGTTATCATTCATTCTTTATCCGACCATGACTCGACCCATCCGTGTTCTTCTGTTCTGCCTCTTAGGAATTTCGTGCGCCCATGCGGCATCTCACACCGTCGTCTTCTCTGAGCCAGGCTTTCCTTCCGCCGATTCTCCGGCCATCGCTGAAAGCGTCCTGCACACGGCGTTCGCGAACGCCGACTTTGCTGGCGCACAGCAACTTACCTCAGCGCTGGAAAAGCCGGAGACGGACTTGCTGGTCATGCCCTACGGCTCCGCGTACCCGGAGGCACAGTGGTCCGCCATCCTGCGATATCTGGATCGCGGCGGCGATCTGCTCGTTCTGGGCGGCAAGCCATTTACGCGCGCGGCCTATTCCGCCGGATCAGGCTGGCAATTGCGAAGCCCGAGCGTTGCAACGTCCCTGGAGCTGCTGATTCACGATTATCAGGAAACGCCCGGTTCTGATTCTCTGACGTTCGAGCCAAACCCCGACGTTCAGCCTGAAATTGCTGCCTTTCACTGGAAGCGCGCCTTCAGCCCGGTGCTGCGTCTCTCCGTGATCAATAAGTACTCCGACGGCGGAACGACAGGCGGTCAGGATGCCGACCTGACGACGCTGGCATGGGGCGAAAAAGACGGACATAAGCTCGCCGCGCCTGTCTTTGAAATAGATCACAATGCTGCCCGCTTCGTCGGTGGCCGCTGGATATTCGTTGCCTGCGAGCTGGACTCAGCCTTCTTCTCAAACACGCAAACGTTGGCCCAACTCGCGGAACTGGCGACGCGGAAGAGTGACCGCTTTACCCTCCGCCCACGTCTGCCGCTCTTCCTGCACGGCGAAGCACTGGAACTACGCTACGAACAGCCCAATCCGGCGGCTGAACCGGCAGGCGATCAGTTGCAAATCAAAGTCACTGCGGAAGAAGGCGGCAAGCCAGTCGATCTGACAGTCCCCGCAGACGCGTTGCACCCGATCACGCTGCCGGCTGAAGCTGCGAGCGGCAAAGGCCTCCATACGATACAAGCAACCCTGCTGCGCGATGGCAAACCCCTCCGCATCTACCGCAGCGGCTTCTGGATGCGTGACTGGAGCTATCTGCTCTCCGGCCCGAGGCTGGGCGTTGGCTCTGACTACTTCACGCTCAACGGCAAGCCGCTTCCGGTAGTCGGAACCACTTACATGTCAAGCGATGTGCAGCGCATGTATCTTATTCAGCCTAACGCCTATGTGTGGGACCGCGACATGGCGCAGATCCACGGCGATGGCCTGAACATGATCCGCAGCGGCTTGTGGACAGCCTGGCAGCCGCTCCTCGCTGCGAACGGTGAAGTGAGCGAAGATGCGCTCCGAACCATCGAAGCATTCCTCATGTGCGCGCGCCACAACTATCTGCCCGTTCAGTTCAATCTATTCTCGTTCCTGCCTGACAATTTCGGCGGCGCAAACGGATATCTTGATCCAGCAGGCCTGCGCGCACAGGAGCTCTTTGTCAGTTCTTTAGTCAAGCGCTTTCACGACGTGCCGTTTCTCGCCTGGGACCTCATCAACGAGCCAAGTGCGAACAGCAACGTTTGGAAGGAGGCGCCCAGCGGCGATCCCTTCGAGCAGCAGGCGTGGCGCAGGTGGCTCACGGCGAAGTATCCCGACCAGGCGGCGCTGCTGCACGCATGGGCGGAGCCGTCATTCGGCATCGGGCGCAATCTGCAGTTGCAGCCTTCAAGCACTCAGCCTGAAGTGGCCGCGCAAGATCCGTTCGCGTTGCCCAAAGCCGGAGCCTTTGGATTCGATTCGGTGCGGTCGGGCTTCAATCCTCTCAAGGTTTACGATTACTACCTCTTCACGCAGGACACCTTCGCCGATTGGGTCAAACGAACAAAAAATGTGATCCGTTCAGCGGGGTCGCAGCAGCTCGTCACCGTCGGGCAGGAAGAGTACGGCGTGGCTGGTCGCCTGTCGCCTGCCTTCTATTCGCAGCTCATTGACTTCACCGCCGACCACACATGGTGGGACTTTGACGGCTCGCTCTGGGCATCGCTGGCGGCGAAGTTTCCCGGCAAGCCCATGCTGATTCAGGAGACAGGGGAGCAACGGCGGCTCTGGCAGGACGCGCATCTGCGCTTCTCCGCCCAGGAAGAAGGCTGGCAGCTTGAGCGCAAGATCGCGATGTCCTTCGCCCAGGGCGCGGGTGCGCTCGAATGGGTGTGGAACGTGAATAGCTATATGGCGAATGACAATGAAATTCCCATCGGCGCCGTTCGTCCTGACGGAACCGAGAAACAGGAAGCCGAAGTGCTGACCGCCTACGCGGCGTTCGTTGCCAAGAGCCCATCGAGCTTCACTCACATCGATCCTCCTGCAGCCACCATCGTCACCTCGAACGCGCTCCAGTACAGCAACATGAATTCGCTGGCAATCGATACGCAGAAGCGCGCATTGCGGGCGCTCTGCTACTACGACCACGCGCCAGCCCGCATGTTGGCCGCAAACCGCTTGTCTGAATTAGGCCAGCCGAAGCTTGTCATTCTGCCCGCGCCGCAGGCGCTGACGGATGCGGCGTGGCAACAGTTGCTGGCTTATGTAGACAATGGCGGAACGCTGCTCGTTTCCGGGCCGGTATCGCGCGATGAACACTGGCAGTTTGTCGACCGCCTTGCGCCCTTGGGCATAAAGGCGCAGATCGTTCCGCTCACTGTTCGCCAATCCGAATTACAGATCACCGGACAGCCTCCGATCCAGGTCAGCTTCCCGACGCTTATACAACAGGACCCGATTGAGGTGATGCGTTTCCCAGACGGCAAGTCGGTCGATACTATTTCCCACGGACAGGGCAAAATCCTCTGGGCTGCCGATCCAGTCGAATTTGCCGAAGACTACGACCCCACGGCTGCCCTTTATCGGTACGCGCTTGGTGAGGCCGGCGTAAAGCCGTCCTTTAACGGGACGCTTTCGCCAGGTGTGCTTGCGTATCCGACAGTGTTGGATGACGCCGTGCTCTACAGCTTCTCGAATGAATCGCTCGGCGACCAGCCTGTGGACATTCGCGATGCCATCAGCGGAGCACATCTGAAATTTGTTCTGTCCTCTCAGCGCGGTGCGGCGATTCTGCTGAACCGGAAGGGTGCAGTTCTGGCTTCCTATGGTGGAGCGGCGGCAGTGAAGCAGTCTCAATAGTTTTTCGGGAAAGTTCGGGAAGAGGCATTTGATCCCATCTCATAACCAGCGCAGAAAAAATGTTTGATTCCAAAATGGAAACAAGCGAAGACAAGAGCCCGCTTGTGATCAGTGGGCTTTTTACGTTTAGAATTCGTGCATGGCTCTAGGCGCCGACGAAACCACAAATACCCCGCAACGCGCCAACACGTCCCCCGAAAAGCATCTTGATCGTCGCACACTTCTTCGAAACGGTTTTTTTATGGCGGCGGGTGCGGCGTTTGCCAGCCGTGCCCCGTGCGCCGATCAGCCTATCCCGAAAATGTCTCCTCCCACCCCGGGGGAGAACACGATGGGACTTACGCCATATGTGGATCCTTTGCCGGTTCCATCTGTGATTCATGCAACATCGGGACCGGACAAAATTATCGAGATTCAGATGCGGCAGTCGCGCCAGAAGGTCCACCGCGATCTGCCGCCTACACTGTTCTGGGGTTTCAACGGTTCATGGCCTGGGCCTACTATCGAGGTTCAACGCGGAAAGCAAACTACCATCAAATGGACAAATCATCTTCCGGACAAGCATTTTCTGCCTATAGATCACACGCTCCACGGCTGTGAACCGACGATCCCAGAGGTACGCACGGTCACTCATGTGCATGGTGCGTGCGTGTTACCCGAGAGTGACGGATATCCTGAGGCCTGGTACACCGCAGATGGCCAACATGGGCCGCGATTCAATGCCGAACCTTTCGTATACCCTAATCACCAGCAAGCTGCGACTCTCTGGTACCACGACCATTGCCATGGAATTACCAGATTGAATAACTATGCCGGGCTTTCAGGCTTCTATCTCATTCGCGATGAGATTGAGAGAGCCTTGAACCTGCCCTCTGATGAATTCGAAATACCGCTCATGCTACAGGACCGTTCCTTTAATAAGAATGGGTCATTACTGTATCCGAAAGCAGAAAACGGCACTCATCCAGTATGGGTGCAGGAGTTTTTTGGAGACGTGAATTGTGTGAACGGCAAAGTCATGCCTTTTCTCGATATTGAGCCAAGAAAGTACCGATTCCGTCTTCTGAACGCATCGAATGCGCGTTTCTATCACCTTCGTCTCTGCAATTCGGACCGAAGCGGCAACGCCCTTAATGCCTCTCAGGACGTGCCTTCGTTTCAGCAGATCGGCACCGATAGAGGCCTGTTAGCTGCTCCTCTCGAGATGCGTGATTTGTTGATAGCACCTGGCGAGCGCATTGATTTGGTTCTCGACTTTAAGGGGATGGAAGGGAAATATTTTTCCATGGAGAACGATGCTCCAACACCGTACCCAATGGAGAATGACGAAATGGGTCCTCCTCCAACATCGAAAGTCATGCTCTTTAGAGTAGTTAAGCAGCTTTCCTCAAAAGATCTTAGTTCGGTACCTGGAACATTGGTTCCCATTACTCCGCTGATTCCAACCGCTGCGACGCGCGAACGCATATTGTGGATCAGCAGGAAAGAACGCCTTCCTGACGGCTACATGGAAATAGGTTTGCTCGGAAATGCGCGCTGGAGTGATCCCATCACCGAAGATCCAACTGCAGGGTCAACGGAGATATGGTCACTCGTGAACGACACTGAAGATACTCATCCGATTCATATCCATCTGGTGGGATTTCAGGTATTGAATCGGCAACGTTTCGACTCACCTACCTCGAAGGCGACGGGAAAACTCGCAGTATATGGGCCAGCTTTACAGCCCGAAATAAATGAAAGCCCGGCATGGAAAGACACAGTCAAGACATATCCCAGCTTTGTTACACGAGTGATTCAACGTTTTGATCTTCCGCCAGGCACACACTTGCCTTCCGGCAAGGAGATGCACTATGTATGGCATTGCCACATGCTTGAACATGAGGACAACGACATGATGCGTCCTTATAAAGTAGTTGGTTAACTTTATATCTAACTGATCAGTTAGAAAGAGTCCTAAATAGAATCACGGCCGTTTTCTGAACCATGCCGGAAATGGATAGTTGACTCCTTGCACAAACACGTAACATGCCAGGGCAAAGAAAACTAACGGGTTTAGCACTACTAAAAGAAATATCGCGATCATTGCAGGGCTATTCTGCCCATGTAGACCGGCCAACCGTGAAGGGAGTACCGATGAACCCCATCACTCATCTCATTTCTGGAATCCGTTCGTTTCGTCCTTTCCTTCCAGCGAAGGAATTCGAAACGAGTCTGCGCTTCTATGAGGCAATAGGTTTCGAGACTCACAGACTCGGCGACACGCTCGCCGAACTAAGAGCCTGTAACAAAACTCATAGTAGAGCGGCCGCAGCTCCGGCATCCTATTGCTGTTGGAGGACCTTCATATGGCTGATGTGCTCGTTTCTGATGTGTTGTGGAATTTGATCGAATCTCTTCTGCCAAGTCGGCCGCCCAAGCCGCAAGGTGGGCGACCGCGTCTGACAGACCGGGCTTGCCTCGCGGGCATAATTTTCGTGCTCCGTAGTGGTACTCCCTGGCGGCTGCTGCCGAAAGCACTGGGTTGCGGCTCCGGGATGAGCTGCTGGCGACGGTTGCGCGACTGGCAGCGGGACGGATTTTGGGATTTGATCCATTTCGCATTGCTGGACTGGCTTTCTCGTGATGGCCAGATCGACTGGTCACACGCGGTGATTGACAGCTGTTCGGTACGCGCCGTTTTTGGGGGCTGCTGACTGGGCCAAATCCGACAGATAGGGCTAAGTGTGGCAGTAAGCGCCACTTGATTTGCGATGGTCATGGCATTCCCTTGGCAATCAAGCTGACCGGAGCGAACTGTCACGATTCAACCCAGGCTTTACCCTTGCTCGATGGCATTCCGTCGCTCCAAGGACCGCGTGGTCGGCCGCGCTGTCGCCCGGACAGCTTGCTAGGAGACCGAGCCTACGACGCCGAGTACATTCGCTATGCTTTGCGTGCCCGCCAAATCTTGCCTGCGTTGGCGATGCGGAATACGAAACACGGAAGCGGGCTGGGGCGATGGCGCTGGGTTGTGGAACGGACATTCGCATGGTTGAATCAGTTTCGCCGTCTGCGCCTGCGGTATGAAAGACGGCCTGACATGCACCTGGCATTTCTGACTCTCGCGTGCATTCTGATTTGTTGGAAGTTCCTACAAACTCAACCGCGGTGGTCACACGGTTAGCCTGTGGTCCACCGAACCCAACTTTGACGTTTCCTATGACACCGTTCTGGGAGGAGCCAGCTACTTCTACGGGTTGGCGACTAATCGGGCATTTGGTGTCGGATCGAACATAAGAAAACCATCGAAGACTACTCGCACCTCAGCGCGACCAAAGGATCTAGTTTCATGGCGCGACGCGCGGGGACGTAAGTTGCGACGATAGCGACCGCGACAAGGGCAATGATCGCAAGCACGAGCGTCAGTGGATCGTTCGGCGTGAGGCCGAAGAGAAGTTGTCGAACGAGGCGGGTAATCCAGATGGAGCCGAGAAGGCCGGCGGCGACACCAGCGATGAGAACAATTGCCGCGTCGCGCATGACGAGACGAAGGATCGAAGTCTGCTGCGCGCCAAGGGCCATGCGAATGCCGATTTCGTGCGTGCGCTGCGTGACTACGTAGGCCATAACTCCGTAGAGGCCGATGGCGGTGAGCAGGAGCGCGAGGCCTCCGAAGAAGCCAGAGAGAACGGCCATTAGGTGCTCCCGAATCACGGAGTCGTCGGCCTGCTGCTTCAACGTGCTGAATTGCAAAGAAGCCGATTTGTTTATGCTGGCCATGGCGTCGCGCACGGCGGGAATCAGCGCTCCCGGCGTCATTGCCGTGCGAATTTCAAAGGTGGTGTCTTCGCGGACACTGTGAATCTGGGCAAGTGGGACATACGCGATTGAAAGAAAGTCCTGATCGAGCGCATCGCGTTTTGCGTTCTGCACCACGCCGATAATCTCGAGTGGTTTGTCTCCGATTTCCGGCGCTCCAAGCTGGATATGCTTCCCGATGGGATCTTGTCCGCGAAAGTAGGTGTTCGCCAGCAACTGATTGATGACGACAACGGGCGTGGAGTTTGCGGAATCGCGAGCGGCAAACACACGGCCTTCGAGCAGCGGCGTGCGCATCGTGGAGAAGTATCCAGGCGTGACCCAGTTCGAATAAACACCCGGCACAACACCGCTCGGCGGCTGATAGCCCGGCACTGAAACCTCGGAGGTCCACTCATCGCCCGAGTCGAGCGGATATAACAGGCACTGGCTGGCGGAAACGACCCCCGGAAGCGCCTGCAATTTCGCAAGCATTTGGCCGTAGAGCGGCACGAGAGCGGGCTCGGGCAGTCCAGCACTATGAACATTCGTGTCGATCAACAGGACATTGTTGCGGTCGAAGCCCGGATCAACGGTCATTAAATTGGCGAATGTACGGATGAAAAGCCCGGTGCCAATGAGCAGAATCAGAGACAGAGCCACTTGCACAGCGACAATCCAGCGCGCTAGAGCCGATTGGGAGCGCCCGCCTGCACCCTGTGACTGGCCTTCTTTCATCGCAGAACTGGCAGAGACGCGTGTGGCGCGGAAAGCAGGCAAAATTCCAAAGAGCACTCCGCAAAGCACGGCGACGACGAGGGTGAAGGCCAAGACGCGGCCGTCCATTTTCAAATCGAGAAAGACTTGGCCCTCATCGGTGGAAACGAAACGAACGAGCAGGGCGCTGCCCCATCGCGCGAAGAAAACGCCGAGAATCGCGCCCGCGCCAGCAAGCACGATGCTTTCTGTGAGTACCTGCCGAATCAAACGGGCTCGCGAGGCTCCCAAAGACAGACGCAGAGCGATTTCCATCTGGCGCGCCGCGGAGCGAGCGAGCAGAAGGCTGGCGATATTCGCGCAGGCGATGAGCAGAACCAGCCCAACGACGAACATCAGGATTTTGAGCGGCTGGCTGTATTGGTCGCGTACGCTATCGACACTGCTGCTCCCCGTGGATGCGGGAGTTAGGGCGAACGAGTTCTTTCGAAAATAGTCCTGCGCGGTGGCGCTGGAATCCTGCGGGACAACAGCGCTAAAAAGCGGGGCCGACAGGACTTTCATGCGAGCTTGAGCCTGCGCGATGTTTGCGCCGGGTTTGAGCCGGCCCATCATCGAGAGGAACCAGGCGGTGCGATCGTTGAGAGACCTCCCGAGAATCGCCGCCGCACAGATCGGAATCGCCACACCGAATGGCGTACCAACATCCGTACCAGTGAAGCCGCGCTGTGCAATGCCGATGATGGGAAATTCATGGCCGTCCACGCGAATGAAGCTGCCAATGGCGGATTGCGCGCCAGCGTAATGGTCCTGCCAGAAACCATAACTGAGTACGGCGACGCCGGGACAGCTGCGGATGTCATCGGAAGCAGCGAGCAAGCGTCCTGCGGCTGGGCGCACACCGAGAACGTTGAAGTAATCTCCGCTGGCGTAAAGGCCGTTGATATCGTTTTCTTCGCCGCCGTTGGCGAGGTCGAAAGTTCTCGGCGACCAGGCAAAAACGCCGGAGAAAACGTCCTGATGATCGCGCACCTGCTCCCAAATCGGATTCGTTACGGTGGTGTTCGCATTTTGACCCATGCGAGGTTTCAACCCGATTTGCACGAGCTGTTCAGGATTCTGCACCGGCAACATGCGGAGCATGACGGCATCAATGAGGCGGAAGATCGCGGTGTTGGCGCCGATACCCAGCGCCAACGACAGAAGCGCGATGCTGGTGATGAGCGGAGTTTTGCGGAGAATGCGCAGGGCGAAGCGAACATCTTGGGCGAAGGTCTCGAGGAACCTACCGAAACGAATGGCCCGCACTTTTTCTTTGACCTGCTCGATGCCGCCGAGTTCGATGAGCGCCTGCCGCCGCGCTTCGGAAGGCGAAAGCCCCGCCTTCATCTTCTCCTGGGTCAGAACTTCCACGGAAGATTTCAGCTCATCTTCCAATGCTTGCTCGACCGTGCGTTTGTGCAGGACGTTTCGGAAAAAGCTAGCAAGTCGGCCTGACATGACGCCTCCCATGTGAACTCAGGCGGAATCCATCGCCGCCGTCATGATCTTGACCACCTGACCCCATTCACGTTCCCCGGCCTTAAGCTGTGCTTTTCCCGAAGAAGTCAGGCGATAGTACTTGGCCCGGCGATTGTTCTCCGAGGCGAGCCATTCAGCCTCCACCCAACCCTTCTCTTCCATGCGGTGCAAAGAAGGGAAGAGCGAGCCAAAACTCACCTGAAAGGCGCCACGGGTAATCTGCGTGATGCGCCGGGAGACACCGACTCCATGCAACGGTTCCAGTGCAAGCGCTTTCAAGATCAACAGGTCCAACGTGCCGCGCAGAAGATCGGTTCGCTTTTGGTCCATCGGTGCCTCTTATCGGAATACGATATGAGCACGTCACCTGCCATAGCGTCAAGTCGGATATGCTTACCAGGCCGGAACTTACGGCGGCGGCGTTGCCGGTCCCACCCTTTCAGTGAACGACTCCGAGACGAGTCCGTCCCGCAATCGAACACCTCTTATCATTCGACGCGATGAGCAATTGGACGATAAACGGGCTAATCGGAGAAGTAGCCGCTCCAAATCTGGCGAGGGTTTTGTTACAGGCTCTAAGCCTGGGAGCACATGCTTTTCTTCTCCAGGGCCACTATGTCAAGGAATGGGCCGAAAACACAGTGATGCACGTTCTTGTCAACGATGTTCACGCCTGGTGGCAACATATCCATTCTCTGGACCTGGCGAAGCAGTTCGGAGTTACAACTCCCGCGCCGCCTCGCGCCGAGCCCTGGGGCCTTACAGTGACCTATGTTTTCGATCCAACAGGGGTGCTCTGGCACTTTGCAGAGGCCACGAAGTCGTAAGGCAAGGAATGCTGAATGCTGAACGACTGAGACAAATCCCAAGTCTCAAAATTGAGACCTGGGGCACCCTCTGTTTAATACTTCACAATCTTCGCAAACGATTGCGGGTCGAGGCTGGCTCCGCCGACGAGTGCGCCGTCGATTTCCGGCTGGTTGAGCAGGACGGTGACGTTGTCCGGCTTGACGCTGCCTCCGTAGAGAATGCGGATGGCGTCGGCGACATGGCGGCCCAGGCGGCGTGCGATCTCACTGCGGATAAGCAGGTGCGCTTCAGCGGCCATTTCCGGCGTGGCAGTCTTGCCTGTGCCGATGGCCCAGACCGGCTCGTAGGCAACGACAATGCTCTCGGCGTCTTTCGGCTCCACGCCGACCAGGGCGAGCGAAATCTGCCTGCGCAGGACTTCCTCGGTGTGTCCGGCTTCGCGCTCGGCGAGGACTTCGCCAATGCAGGCGATGGGGATGAACTGGTGCCTGAGCGCGGTAGCGAGCTTTTTGTTGACGCTCTCGTCGGTTTCGTTGAAGTACTGGCGACGCTCGGAGTGCCCGATGATGACATGCGTCGCGCCGATGGCCTTGAGCATCAGCGCTGAGGTTTCGCCGGTGTAAGCGCCCTCTTCGGCGAAGTGCATGTTCTGTCCGCCGACGGCGACGTTGGAGCCGGCGACGGCGGGAACAACTGCGTTCAATGATGTGTCGGAAGGACAGAGGACGATTTCGTCACGGTCATGGCCCGCGACGAGCGGGAGGAAGGCTTTGACGTAGTCCTCGGCCTGGGCCGGGGTTTTATACATTTTCCAATTGGCTGCTATGAGTGGTTTACGCATTCTTTCCTTTGTTTTCTCAACATAATCGCGCGGGCTGAAGCCTGCGCCTACTTATTCGTCAGAGCCTCAACACCCGGTAGCTTCTTGCCTTCAAGAAACTCAAGCGAAGCGCCGCCGCCGGTGGAGATATGCGTAATCTGGTCGGCTACGCCGGCCTGCTTGACTGCCGCTACAGAGTCGCCGCCGCCGATGATGGAGATGGCTTCATTGTTCTTCGCGACTGCTTTTGCGACCTTGGTTGTTCCGGCAGCGAAGGCCGGCATCTCGAAAACGCCCATGGGGCCGTTCCAGACGATAGTGCGGGCCTCGGCGATTTCGTTTGCGAAGAGCTTGATGGTTTCGGGGCCGATGTCGAGGGCCATCCATTCGGCAGGAAAGGGACCGTCGCCGGAGAAGAGCTGTGTTTTGGCGTCAGACGCAAACTTGTCGGCCAAGATGTGATCGACGGGAAGCAGGAAGCGCACGCCTTTTTCTTCCGCTTTCTTCAGCGCCTCTTTGGCCACTTCGATTTTGTCGGCTTCGACGAGCGATTTGCCAACTTCCTGTCCTTTGGCCTTGAGGAAGGTGTAGGCCATGCCGCCGCCGATGAGCAGCGCGTCAACTTTGCCGAGCAGGTTGTCGATGACTTCGATCTTGTCGGAGACTTTGGCACCGCCGAGGATGGCGACGAAGGGCTTGGCCGGCTCGGTGAGCGCCTTGCCCATGTATTTGAGCTCTTTTTCCATCAGCAGTCCGGCGGCGGATTGCTTGACGAAGTGCGTAATGCCTTCCGTAGATGCGTGAGCGCGGTGCGCGCTGCCGAAGGCGTCGTTTACGTAGATATCGCAGAGCGCGGCGAGTTCTTTGGCAAACTCCGCGTCGTTGGCTTCTTCCTGAGCATGGAAGCGCAGGTTTTCCAGCAGCAGCACCTGGCCGGATTCAAGCTGGCGCGCGAGCTCAGTAGCGACCTCGCCAATACAATCGGGTGAAAAAGCAACATTCACGCTCTCACCTAGATGATGATCGAGCAGCGAACGCAGGCGGTCAACGACAGGGCGAAGGCTGTACTTCGGGTTCACCTTGCCCTTGGGGCGGCCCAGGTGCGAGGCGAGAATGAGTTTTGCTTTGTGGCGCAGGGCGTATTCGAGCGTAGGCAGGGTTTCGCGAATGCGCGTGTCGTCGGTGATTTCGCGGCCATCATCGGTGAGCGGTACGTTGAAATCGACACGCATGAAAACGTGCTTGTGCTGGAGATCAAGATCGCGGATCGACAGTTTGCTCATAGCTGGATTCATTTGCTTTCAGTGTTCGAAATGACGGCGTCGGCTTCAATTTCGACGCGCCACGATGGATTCAGAAGCGCGGCTACCACAACCATAGTACTCGCGGGACGGATGCTGCCAAAGAACTCGCCGTGCGCGCGGCCCACCTGCTCCCAATCGTCGGCGTGGGTGAGATACATGCGCGTGCGGACTATATCTTCGAGCTTTGCTCCGGCTTTTTCCAGAGCGCTTTGGATAAGGGTGAGAACGTGACGTGTCTGGGTTGTGGCGTCGGCGTCATCCGCGCCGACAGGGGCTGTGCCGGAGATGTGGACGGCGTTTCCGACGCGCACGGCGCGGGAGAAGCCGATAACCGGTTCAAATGGAGATGAGCCTGAAATGTTCTGACGCATGTGGAAAACGCTCCGAAGATTAGGGAACGCGCTGCGCGCGGACTTAGTTGAAACGGCCTGGGCTGAAGCCCCGAAGATTTGGATCTGATTCCACCGGGCTAAAGCCCGGTGCTTCTACCGCTTTGAAAGGGCAAGGCTTGATGCAATGCCCTTTCAAGGAATCATGCAATGTGGCTTACAGGCCCTTCTTCGCAATGAAGAGAATGAGGTCACGAACGCGATTCGAGTAGCCCCACTCATTGTCGTACCAGCTGATGACCTTCACCGACTGGCCGACCACCTTGGTCAGCGGAGCGTCAACGATCGATGAGCGCGCATCACCCTTGAAGTCGCTCGATACCAGCTCACCGGCTTCGTAGCCGAGGATGCCCTTGAGCGCGCCTTCAGAAGCGGTCTTCAGCGCGGCGTTTACGGACTGAACCGTCGCCGGCTTTTCGGAGATGAAGGTGAGGTCAACAACCGAGACGTTCGGCGTTGGGACGCGAACGGCGAAGCCATCGAGCTTGCCGGCCATCTCGGGGATGACGAGCTTGAGGGCCTTGGCGGCTCCGGTGGAACTGGGAATCATATTGATGGCGGCAGCGCGGGCGCGGCGGAGGTCCTTGTGGGGGAAGTCGAGGATGACCTGGTCGTTTGTGTAGCTGTGGATCGTGGTCATGATGCCGGAGACGATGCCGAAGTTCTCATGCAGCACCTTTACGACGGGCGCGAGGCAGTTGGTCGTACAGGAGGCATTCGAGATGACATTATGCTTGGCTGCGTCGTATTTGCCTTCATTCACGCCGAGAACAATGGTGATGTCCTCGTTCGAGGCAGGCGCGGAGATGATGACCTTCTTGACCGAACCCTGTAGGTGGGCCTTGGCGGCATTGGCGTCAGTAAAGCGGCCGGTGGATTCGACGACAACCTGTGCGCCGACCGAGTCCCACGGCAGTTTGGCTGGATCTTTCTCGGCGAAAACCTTGATCTTCTTGCCATCGACCGAAATATGATCATCGCCTGCGACGATTTCGTTCTTCAAATTGCCGAGAATCGAATCGTACTTGAGCAGGTGGGCCAGAGTGGCCGGGCTGGTGAGGTCGTTTACGGCCACAACTTCGAGGTCGGGAGTGCCAAGTGATGCGCGGAATACATTGCGTCCGATGCGGCCAAAACCGTTGATGCCAACCTTAACTGCCATTGAAACTCTCTCCTTTGTTTCGCTTAAGGGTCTGTGCGCGGATGAGATCACCCCGGAACGCGAACGTTACGCGTCTTGGGTCCGATTAGCGGGCACCGCCCGGTGCGCCACTCAATGTCGATGCTAGCACTGTCGTCAACATCAATAAAGTATTTCAGCCGCATCAGCAAAATTTATTCGCATTTTCCGGCTTTTCCACTCAACAGTTTGCGGCGACATAAGCAAGTGTGTTACATCCTCAATCATGCGCGAATGGATGCGCGAAAGAATGAGACGACGCTCGAAGCGTGGACCGAACACTTCCGAGTCCACTGGCAAGATAGGGCAGGAACTGCCTTCCAATCAACCTGCTCCTTTGCAGCCCAGCTATGCCGACTCCCGGCAGGAAGAGCCTGCCGCGCCGGAAGTGGTCGCGGCCGAGCCTATTGGCGTGTTCACGGATGCAGCCGCGGAATCGCCGGAACAAGCCGCCGAGCCTGCTGGCAAGCTGGTAGTAGAGACGCAGCCGGAATCACCCTCCGTGCCGCCGCCGGAACCTCAGGCAGCGGGGCAGCGCAATCCGCGCGGATTTGTGGTGCTGGCGATTGGACTTCCTGGTTCCGGCAAGACGACATGGTTCAAGCGCCGTGGCGTAACCCCGCTTTCGAGCGATCTGCTGCGGACGATCCTGTTTGACGACATCACCGAACAGCGCTACCAAGGGCTCGTGTTCTCAACGCTGCGTTCGCTGCTGCGCGCGCGCCTGATTGCCAAGATGCCGTGGAACTATGTGGACGCGACCAACCTGTCACCGCATGAGCGCCGCCAGTGGATCAAGATGGCGAAAAGCTTCGGCTATGACGTGCAGGCCGTCTTCTTCGACGTGCCCTTTGAGGTCTGCATGGAGCGCAATCGCCGCCGCGACCGCGTGGTCAGTGACGATGCAATGCAGAAGATGGCCGAACGCCTGCGTCCACCGAACTTCAAGGAAGGCTTCTCCAAGATCACGGTGGTCCGAGTAAAGGGCGCTCCGCAACCTGAAGTGCAAGAGCCAGCTGCAAGCGAGGGAGCATAACAAACACAGATGTGAGATAAAGAGAGCCGGGCGCTAGGCCCGGCTTTTTCTGTTATGGCGGCAGCTATTGAATTCCGTGACGTAAGCCTGAAAACAGCCGAAGGCCGCGCACTGCTTGACTGCATCAATCTCTGCGTCGAAGGGGGAACAACAACAGCGGTGCTGGGCCGCAGCGGATCGGGCAAGACGACGCTGCTGCGCCTCGTGAACCGTATGAGCGAGCCGACGAGCGGTACGGTCTTCATCCGCGGCAAGGAATGCGAGCAACACGATGTGATCGCGCTGCGTCGCAGCATAGGATACGTGATTCAGGAAACAGGCTTGTTCCCGCACTTTACTGTGGCGCGAAATGTGGGCCTGGTCCCGGAGCTTAGCGGCAGACGCATCGATGAAGAGAAAACGCGCGAACTGCTTGCTCAGGTTGGGCTCGATGAGGAGAAGTTCGCGCGTCGCTACCCGCATCAGCTTTCCGGCGGGCAACGACAACGTGTGGGACTGGCGCGGGCGCTGGCAGCAGATCCATCGATTCTCTTGATGGACGAGCCACTGGGCGCGCTCGATCCGCAGACGCGGGCCGAGATGCAGGACATGCTGCGCGGCCTGCTGGACGCGCTGAAAAAAACGGTTCTGTTGGTAACGCATGATCTTGATGAGGCGCTCTATCTGGCGTCGCGCATCGTGCTGCTCGAAGAGGGTCGCGTTGTGACTGATGTAACCGCCAAAGATTTTCTGCGCACTGACACTCCAGAGGTGAAGGCGTATGCCGAGGCTTTTCGGCGGGGGCAATGGATACGCGGACAGGAGCAGCGGCGATGAGCTGCTTTCTGGCGCAGTACGGCGGCGAGATTGTCACGCTCACGCTCGAGCACCTATGGCTCACCGGCGCGGCCATGCTTTTTGCCATTGCGATTGGCGTGCCATCGGGCATCTGGCTGACACGGCATACGCATTGGGCCAAGCCGGTCATCGGCTTCGTGAACGTCGTGCAGACCATTCCCAGTCTGGCCATGTTCGGGTTCCTTCTGCCACTGCCCTGGCTGGGTGAAGATGCCGCGCGCATCGCCATTGTGGCGCTTACCGGATACGCACTGCTGCCGATCATTCGCAACACATATGCCGGGATTCGCGGCGTAGATCCGACGGTGACCGGAGTGGCTCTTGCTCTGGGAATGACGGACGCGCAGAGGCTCTTCAAGGTCGAATTGCCGCTGGCGGCGGGTGTGATTCTTGCTGGCCTGCGCACCGCGACAGTGACATGCGTCGGCATCGCAACGATAGCAGCCGCAGTCGGCGCCGGTGGGCTGGGCGAGTTCATCTTTCGCGGGGTTGCGTCAGTCGATAACCGGCTTGTGCTGGCCGGTGCGATTCCCGCGGCGCTGCTGGCGCTCGCCGCAGACGCTTTACTAGGATTTGTCGAGCACTGGCTGCGCGTTCCCGGAGCAGCAAAACCATGAAAACATGGGTGCCCCACATCTTGAAAAGATGTGGGAGTATTGTAGGTATCTTTGCACTGGGCATTGCGGCTATCAGTTGCGGCCCGCCACATCCGAACCATCCTATAATCGGCGCAAAAAACTTCACCGAGCAGGTCGTGCTGGGCGAATTGCTAGCGCAGCAGATTGAAGCGAAGACAGGTATGAAGGTGGAGCGGCGCTTTTATCTTGCCGGAAGTTACATTTGCAACCAGGCTCTGCAATCCGGACGCATCGACGCCTATGTGGAATACACGGGTACGGCCCTGACCGCGATTCTGAAGCAGCCGGTAAACCGCGATCCGGAAACCGTGCTGAATACGGTTCGGAACCTGTATCAACAGCGGCATCATATAGCCGTTCTTGCGCCCCTGGGATTCGAGAATACTTTTGCCATGATCATTCGCGGAGATGACGCCGCACGCCTGCATCTCAATACTTTGAGCGAGGCCGCGCAGTATGCTCCGCAATGGGTGCTGGGCGTGGGGTATGAATTTGAGCAGCGTCCGGACGGCTTGCCGGGGTTAAGCAAAGCTTACGGCCTGAACTTCAAGGAAAAGCCGCGCACCATGGACCTCGGCCTGTTGTATCGCGCGCTTGAATCTCACCAAGTGGACATGATTGCAGGCAACTCGACAGATGGCCCGATCGCAGCGCTTGGCCTCAAGGTTCTTGCCGACGACAAGCATTATTTCCCGCCGTATCAGGCGGTGCCGCTCGTCCGTGACGAGGCCCTGAAGCGCTGGCCTGCCATGCGCGCTGCGATGGATGAGCTTCAGGGTAAAGTATCAGCAGATGACATGCGCGCCATGAACGAAGCAGTCGATGGAGAGCACCGCGATCCGGCGGACGTGGTCCGCGAGTTCAGGCAGAAGAAAGGGCTTTAAAACATGGGTGATTTGCAGACGAAAGTAGCGCCGGCGCAGCAGCCGGAACCGTGGCTGCGCGGCACATTGACAGACGTGCCTGCCGTGGCGCGCGCCGTGCTGCACGCATTTGAGCTCGCGCAGGAAGATGTCAATCGTTGGTGCGGACCTTTGAATGAAGCAGACTTCAACGCACGCCCTTCCGGACTGCCGCCGCTTGCGTTTCACCTGCGGCACATTCCGCGAAGCCTTGACCGGCTGCTTTCGTATGCTGAGGGCAATCAGCTCTCAGGCGAGCAGATAGCCGCGCTCAAGACTGAAATGGAACCAGGCTCAAGCAGGGAAGCGCTCTTTGCGGAATTCAGTCAGGGGCTGGAGCAGGCTGCGCGGCGCATGCGCGCTCTGGCTAGTGGCAATCTCGAACAACCGCGGCTTATTGGGAAAAAGCAGTTGCCAACCACGGTTGGCGGAGTGCTGGTGCATTTGGCGGACCATACGCAGCGGCATGTCGGGCAGATTGTGACTACGGCGAAGATTTTGCTGGCGAGGTAGTAAGTCGGGATTTGCGAACATCAAGGACCATTTTCTGCATCGATTCAGCGACGAGATCAGGCACAGCATTCTGCACCTGGTGTTCTGCGGTCGGAATAAGATGAAATTCGCATTTCGTTGACAGCTCGCACAAGCGCGATTGCAGGTGTTCCCATCACTTTCTGCCGGTACGCGCAGCCTCAATGGCTTTGTGGTCAGATGGTGGCAGGCCGTAAGCTGCGGCAGAGTGCGCATCATCGAGCGAGGCCACGCTCGCCGTGAACACCAGTATAGGAATCTCCTGCCAACGATGCGGCAACAGCGAAACTTCCCAACTGTCGTCATCGACGAGGTAATGCTGTTCGGCCTCAGATAAAAATGCCCGCCAGCTATCGGGGCGTGATGAGATTTCAATCAGCGCTTTTGCCATATCGGGTGGCAGACGCTTCACCTTCTCACTATCGAGACAGTAATCGCCTGGCCTTGCTTCGAGATGCCCTGCGGATTTTTCTGCACATTTCAGGCAGGTGCGAATCTGTTGGAACTGATTGCTGAAATGCTTCTGCAGGCTTGGCGACGGCTTTTCTTTTGTGCCTTCTACCTGTTGTTTGTCAACCAAAACCGCCGCATCAAGGAAGACAAGCCCGGCAACTTCCTGTGGGTGTGAATCTGCAAATGCTCCAATGATATGTCCGCCATCTAAATGGCCAACGAGAATGTAAGGTGCGGGTTCTCCAGAAGCCTTCAACAGCCCGTACAGGTCAGATACGTCATGATAGAGGTCTCGTGGGAGGTCATTGCCGAGTTCGCTGAAACCATAACCAGCCCGATCATATGAGCAGGTGCGAGTGATCTTTGCCAACCGTGGCTCGAGACGATACCAGGCAGCGTAAGCACCGCCCCCAAAGCCCGTTTCGAGCATAATGGTCGGCTCCCCTTTTCCTTCACAGTAGAGACTCAGAAGGTTCCCCCGGGGAAGGCGAATCATCCGGCCCGGATGTTCGTAGAGGGTATAGGAGTCTGGAGTTTTATTGGTTGATTTGGGTAATGTTAGAGTGCTGTTCTGAGAATAGGATTCAGGCAGGATGGTTGATCCCAAACAAAAGAGCAGAAAGTAAACAACGCCCTTTAACAGCTTCAAACTGCTCATGAGCTTACTATAGGCTTTCAAAGATGCCGTGTAGAAAGCGGTCAGCGGCACGTTGAACTGTGGTTTAGCGCGCCTTCTCCAACTCTTCGTGAATGTGCCCCATCTTCTCCCGCTTCACCTGCAAATAGCGCTCAAAAGTTTCTTCCGGCTCGACCGCAGCTGAGATGCGTTCGATCACGCGGATGCCAGCCGACTCCAGCGCCTCAACCTTTTCCGGATTGTTGGTGATGAGGCGCACGGCATGCACGCCGAGCTGCTTCAGGATTTCCGCAGGCAGCTCGAATTCGCGGCAATCAGGCTTGTAGCCTAATTCAATGTTCGCTTCCACTGTGTCGAGTCCCTGGTCCTGCAGCTCATAGGCTTTGAGCTTGGCCATCAGGCCGATGCCGCGGCCTTCCTGCTGTTCGTAGAGCAGAATGCCCGCGCCAGCCTGGGTGATCGTCCTGAGCGCCAGTTCCAGTTGCAGGCGGCAATCGCAGCGCAGTGAGTGAAAGACGTCTCCGGTAAGGCACTGCGAGTGAATGCGGACAATCGGCGGCTTCAAATGAATATCGCCCATCACAAGAGCAACCGCTGCCTCGATACGCTTTGCCGGGGCCGGTGTGTTTCCGTTGCATGATTCAGGGTTGGCAACGATACCTTCAAATCCGAGAATGCGGAAATGCCCCCAGCGAGTGGGGAAATCGGCATCGGCAACCTTGCTTACGCTTTCAAACGGCATAGCTTTCATTATACGAACGTTGAATTTAACTCCCGGCAATTATCACAAGAGTTACAAAGTAATGATGAAACTGTGACGAGAAAGTTGCAGGCGCGGTAGATTTAAAGCGTGGTCGAGCAAACGCTGGTACTCATTACGCTGCTGGTCAAGCTCGGCGTGGCTGCGGCCACATCGAGCGCGCTGGCCCGCGCGCGTACCTTCCGGCGTCTGCTTTTGACCGAGCGCCGCAATGCTGGGCAGACGATAGGGTTGCTGGCCTTCATCTGCATCCCGCTCACGCTTGGTGTCTGGGTGCGCGTCACGGTGCCGAATTTTCTGGCCGCCGATATCTCTTTCGAGACGACCATCCTGCTCGGCATCCTTATGGGGCCGCTTTCAGCGCTTGCCGGGGGGGCGCTGATGTCATTTCCGGCCATGCTGCACCACGAGTACCTGTCACTTCCATTCAATCTGGCCGTAGCGCTCATCGCCAGTTTTTACAGCACTTTTGTCGAAGAGGAAGAGGTTTGGTCGTTCTCGCCCTTTGTCGATCTCAGCATCTACCGCTGGATACGCCGCAACCTGCGCCAACCGCGCTTCGACCGCCAGGTGCTGTTGCTGGTGCTCATCGTTGGCCTGGAGATATGCCGCGACTGGCTGGCCATCCTGTATCAGGGCCGACTCTTTGCGCTCACTTCCAACAACTGGTGGGTGCGAATTGCCGTATGGACCTGTGCTGCCATGGTGGTCGGCATCCCGCTCAAGATATGGAACACAATCCGCATTGAGCAAAAACTCGAAGAACAGAAGCGGCTGCTGCTGGAAGCGCGGCTCGATGCCCTGCAGCGGCAGATCAATCCTCATTTCCTGTTCAATACGCTCAACTCCATCGCATCGCTGGTGCGCTTCCGTCCCGAGCAGGCTCGCGAATTGATCGTAAAACTGGCCAACATTCTGCGCGCGCTGCTCAAGGACCATGATTCGTATGTCCATCTGCGCGACGAGCTGAATTTCACTGACGACTACCTCGGCATTGAAGTCGTCCGCTTCGGTGCGGACAAGCTGAAAGTCGTCAAGGAAATCGATCCGGAGACGCTGAACCTGCCCGTGCCCAGCATGATCCTGCAGCCGTTGATTGAAAACAGCATCAAGCATGGACTTGAACCACGCATCAGCGGTGGCACAATCACCATTCGCAGCCGGCTCAGCGACGGCAGGCTGATGATTGAAGTCGAGGACGACGGTGTAGGCATCGCCCCCGGACGGCAGCACTCGAGCGGCGTACTGCATCAGGGAACAGGTATCGGCATGAGCAATGTGCGCGAACGGCTGGAAGTGCTCTTCGGAGATGCGGCAAGCTTCGATGTGACCAGCCGCCCTGGTCGCGGAACTCACATCACAATGGAAATGCCCGCGGCAGGTTATGAAGACGGCGAGACCGGCTCGACGCTGCTGTCCGCGCGTTCCAGCACGCGCTCGTAATATTTTTCATACAGCGGAATAATCTTTGAAGCGCAGAAGCCTTTCTGCGCGGTGCGCCGGGCCGCTGTGGCCATCGCGTCGAGTTTTGCCGGATCAAGCAGAAGCTCCGCTGCTGCATCGGCCATGGATTCCACATCGCCGACTGGGAACAACATTCCGTCAACACCATCTTCAATTAGTTCTGGAACACCGCCTACTCTGGTTGCGATAGTGGGAACGCGGCAGGCCATCGCTTCAAGCGCGGCAAGACCAAATGATTCGAGTTCGCTCGGCATCAACATCAGGTCAGCCAGTGGCAGCAGGTCGTTGACGCTTTCCTGCTTGCCGAGAAAATGCACACGCTCCTGAATGCCTTTTTTGTGCGCGAGCCATTCGGCGGCAGAGCGGTCGGGTCCGTCGCCAACCATGAGCAGGTGTGCCGGCACTCTCTCCACCACGCGGGCAAAGATTTCGACCGCATCAGTGATGCGTTTGACCCGGCGGAAATTGGAAAGATGAATCAGAATTTTTTCGTCCGGAAGGGCAAAATGCAGGCGTTTCTCCGCGCGCTCTTCGGCGTTGAGCGGGATGTAGAAATCGCAGTTCACAAAGTTGGATATCACCTCGATCTCGCGCTTGGTTTTGAATTCTCTGACGGTCCGCTCACGCAGATAATGCGAAATGGAGGTAACGCCGTCGCTTTCCTCAATGGCGAATTGCGTGATTGGAAGATAAGCGCGATCCAGGCCGACCAGCGTAATGTCCGTCCCGTGCAGCGTAGTCACGAAAGGCAGGCGGCGTCCCCTCGCCGCGAGCATCTGCCGCGCAAGCAGCGCGCTTACAGAATGTGGGATGGCGTAATGAACATGGAGCAGGTCGAGATCGTAGTATTCGGCGACTTCTGCCATGCGTGAGGCCAGCGCCAGATCATAAGGCGGGTACTCAAATAACGGATAAGTCGAGACCGGGACTTCGTGGTAGAAGATGCCCTGCTCGCGCCCGCTAAGCCGGAAGGGCTGCGAATAAGTGATGAAGTGAACCTGGTGCCCGGCGGCAGCCAGTTCGATGCCGAGTTCAGTGGCTACAACTCCGCTTCCACCATAGGTTGGATAGCAGGTAATTCCAATCTTCATGCTTTGCTCACAGTCTCTGCATAGGACGCGGTTCGTTGGCCGGGAGATTCACGCAAGTTGCCCGAAATGAATCAGGTCGCAATTTGCTCCGGGAATGGTTTCAAGCAATGCCGCGCGTTCTACGTCCCTTGATGCAAGCAGGCGCGTGTTCTGCTGCTGCAGCGCAGCATCGTTGTAACCGGGATGACAGACCAACTCCCATGTTCCATCAGGCATTGCGGCCAGGAGGTTCTCGATGGTCTGCGCGTCAAGCGTGCCGGTTGCCAGCACGCCGATGGCGCCATCGGTCGTGAGGATCCCGGAACTGGTGACTTCCTGGCTGAAGGTCGCGGACTGCGAGCGCAGCAGGCGCACCTGCATCTTGCGGACATGCCCGCCATTGGCGGTGGCGTTCAGGCTCCAGTTTGGTTCAAAGGGGTTGCGGATTGCCTTCACTCCGCAAGCCAGCGCGGCCTGCAGCAGTGGCCGCAGAACGCGCGGGAAGGTGTGCGTGTGTTTGTGCGTGTCGATGTGGGTGACCGCAATGCCTGCCTGTTGAAGTTTTTTGACTTGGGCTGTTGCCTCAGCCTCGATTTCCGCCTCGCTGATGCGGCCACGCAGCAAATCCGTCACAAAAGTGCTCAATTTTGCACGAAAAACGCTCTTATTCGGCGCTGAAATGTCGATTAATGACGGAATTTCCGACGACGGCAGGACCGGCATTCCGTCTACGAGAACGACATGGCAGCCCACGCCCAACGAAGGCGATTGTTTTGCCAGCGCAACCGCTTCATCAAAGTTGTCCGCAGTCGCCATAAGGGTTGTAGAAGTAAGCGCGTGGTCACGAAACAGCTCAATAACGGCCTGATTCACTCCCTGAGTCAGTCCAAAGTCATCAGCATTCACAATCAGGCGGCTCACAGCGGCAGTGTATCAGCGAGGTCAGACAAGGTCCTCTGTTGGTGATGAAGCGGCAACTTTTTGCTGCTAGAATCATGGAATCGGTTCTGGCCTCGGAAGAACTGGGATTGTTCATGGGCGGTTAGCTCAGCTGGTTAGAGCGCCTGCCTTACAAGCAGGAGGTCGCAGGTTCGAGCCCTGCACTGCCCACCATGAAGATTAGATCGCGTAAGCCCTTGAAACACTTGATGTTCTAATTGGCTTGGTACTTTTTCTCAGAGCTGCTGTTCAGGCGGTCGCCTTTCGTTGTGATTCCTCGTCTTAATTATTCGAGGACCTCTTGCGATTTTCTTCATCCCAACTCAGAAGCCGCCGATGGTGTGGTTGAGGGACCACCATGCAGGACAGGCTGCTTGACATCCTGATACTTGGCCTTCTGGTATCACTCTTCGGTGTGATCTACCGGAAGCTTCCATCGCGCCGTCTGCGTTACTGGATTGCAGGTTGGGTGTCTACCCTGGCGCATTTCGCCATCCTGTTACCTCAGTTTTCTTCTCCCTTCTGGCCGAGCCTGCAAGTTGCGCTGGGCATGGGCGGACTGGTGCTGGCAGGCATCTGCTTTGTGCTCGCGTCGTCGGCATTTGCCGTTCGTAGCAAAAGCCTGAAGCTGGTTGGCCTGACCATTTCCATTCCGCCACTGATCTACGTGTTCCTTGTGATCTTCGGCTACTCAGCAGTATGGCCATTGGTCTGTTTTGCTGTGGCAATGGAGATCGCAGTCATCTGGGCAGGCTGGTACTTCAGTCGTCTGCAGCCTGTTATTTTGTGGACGAACAATTTAGCCGCGCTCGTCGGTGGCACATGGTGGTTGTGGCTCATCGGTACACATCAGGCGGACATCGGCATCTATGCCATCCTGACGCAAGTATTTCTTACTAATGCCGTCCTCTACTATTACGACTTCCGTCGCGCTTCAGCTGGCGTGATTACCGCGTCGGTAGGTCTTCTTGCCTGGGCAGCGGTATTTCCCACGGCGCTGGCTATAGCTCACTTGTTTCCTGGCGTAAATGTTCCCGGAGAGTTCTGGAACGTTCCGAAATACTTTGTGGAATTTGGCATGATCCTGACGCTTCTGGAAAACCAGATTTATACCGCCAACTGGCAGAGTGAGCAATATCGCGTGCTGTTCGACAGCAACCCACACCCGATGTTCATCTATGACACGAAGACCTTCGCCTTTCTGCGTGTGAATGACGCGGCATTACAGGAATATGGCTATAGCCGGCAAGAATTTCTGAGCATGACCATCGGCAACTTGCATGAGGTGGCCGCTCTGGCCGGGGTGGAGCGTCTGCTTGCCGATACTCACAGCTCTATCAGAGTGACCGGTCCCTGGACGCAGCACCGGAAAGATGGGAGCGAGTTCCAGGCCGAGATATCGTCACACCCGATCGAGTTCGAGGGCCATGACGCGCGCCTGTCTCTGGTGCAGGATGTGACCGACCGCGAGCGACTGCATGAGCAACTTGTCCATCGCGCGCACCATGATTCGCTCACCAATCTGCCGAACCGCTTCCTGCTGGAACAGCGCATGCGCCATACGCTGGAGAACGCGTCCCGCTACGGCCACAAAGCAGCCATTCTGTGCATCGACCTCGACCGTTTCAAGCAGATCAACGACAACTACGGCCATGCGACTGGCGACGCCTGCCTGCAGGAGATAGCCGCCCGGTTGATGAAGCGTCTGCGCGAATCCGATACCGTGGCGCGCACTGGAGGCGAAGAGTTCACGGTCGTGGTTGGCGAATTGCTCCATTGTCGGGACGCGGAAAAGGTGGCTGCGGATCTGCTGGCAGAGTTCCGGCGTCAATTTTCCATTGATGGCCTGGATATGCCACTCTCGGCCAGCGTTGGCGTCGCGCTTTACCCCGACCACGGGACCGAGGGCGCGCAGCTCTGGCGCGCGGCGGACATCGCCATGTACCGCGCCAAGTATTCCGGCGGTGACCGCTATCTTGTCGTTTCCGAGGATGACGCAGAGTATTGCACGCCGGACAAATCCCTGCCTCGCAGCTTAAACAGTGGGAATCGAAGGTAGCTTCTCCACAATTTTGCGCAAACAGCGCGCCGGGCTTAAATTGAGAAGGCCATGCAAAGATACCTCGCCGTGCTCACAATTTTGCTGCTGCTCGGCATGGTGTGCGTGCGGCTCCTTCTGATGCAAAGGAGCGGGATCAAAGCGATGAAATTCGGCGAGATCGACAAGAAGGATTTCCTGATTCCGCCGTTTGCGCTTTTCTACTTCTATCTCATCTTTGCCGCCGCATTTCATCTTCCGACGGTAAGCAGGCAGCAGTTCTTCGAGTCAAGAATTGCTTCCTGGATCGGAGTGCTTCTTTGCCTGGCGGGATTGATGCTGCTCTTATTGAGCCTGATCTCTTTCGGGCAGAGCTTTCGCGTCGGCATTGATCCGGACCAGCCGGACAAACTGATAACCACAGGCGTATTCGCATTTATCCGCAATCCCATCTACGTGGCATTCGGGTTAGTGCTGCTGGGTCAGTTCCTCGTATTTCCAAGCTGGATTTTTCTGGTCTATTTATTTGCTGGAATATGGCTATTCCACCGCCAGGTGGCGCGTGAAGAAGAGTTTTTAAGGATGCGCTATGGCGAAATCTATGAAGAGTATTGTGATCGGGTAAGACGATATCTTTAGGCTGCCTTACTCGACCTGCAGCGTAAGCACCTGCTCCCCGCTCAACACATTACCCACTGCCACCGACGCCATGGGCACAGCCGATTCGCCATTGAGCGTCAGTTTCTGGTTCTGGCGCAGTGGCTCAAGCACATTCGCCATCGACACAGGCACGCTCGCCAGAGTGCGGCCGTCAAGAACGGCCTGGGGCGACGGTTCCAATAAAGTGACATAGAGGCGGTCGTTCTCGTGCAGATTATTCAACTGCTCGATAGTCGCGGCCACATCAAGATTTTGGGTGCCGAAGCGCGGTGCCTGCGTGATGCGGTCGAGTGTGCTGCCGTCGCTGACCAGCAATCGCACGCGGCCGTCATGCAGGACTGCCGGGAGTGTCACCGGAATCCGGACATTTCGCACTTCGCCGCGCCAGGGGCGAATAGTGGCTTCGATAGTGATAGTCTCGCCGGCATGCACGATGGGTAGAGTGCTCTGCGCGCTCTCAAGCTGTGCCGTCAAATGCTTTGGGATGGCCTCGACTTCAATATCAACGCTGCTGATGGGTGTCTGGCGTGCTGCGTTGTCGTATAGGCGGGAAAAGCGCTCGCCCACCATCAGCGCGGCCAGCATGTTCGCCGGGGCAACATCACTCGGCGCGGCAAGGCCGCCGAAATGCACTGCTGGAAATCCGGAGACATTCACGGTGCTCCGAATGCGATAGCTGGTCTCCGCGGTGAAGGTATTGCGCTGCATCAATGCCTGAAAGACGGCAACCATCACAGCAGATGGTGTGATCTGCGGCTGGTCTACGACCTCAATATGCAATGCGTGCGGCGTTTGTTCGCCGGTAATGTTCACCGTCACCGGAATCATCTTCGCCTGCTGGCCAAAGGCGCCGCGGATCGCTGACTCGCGGTCTTCCGTAAATGAGCCGACAGTCTCCGTGGTGTTGATGATTTTGAAGGCGTAGAGCGGAGACGGCAGCGTGGCCACAACCTGGGCTTTGGTCATCGGCATGGAGACGGGGCCGAATTGCGTTATCGGATGTCCACACGCCAATAGCTGTTTTGGATCGACGTAGGTGACAGTGCAGGTGGCCGCGATTTCCAGATCGCCACGCATCAGCAGCGCGCTCACTGCCGAGCCGGGGACAATGGGTTCCGGCTGTCTTTCATCGCTCGCTGATCCGCCAATGCCTGCGACTGCCGTCAGGCCCATTGCGGGCGCATGTTCCTTCCAGAGTTCCAGCGCCTCGGGATTAAAGCCGTTAAAGACGAGCGGCATGTCCATCGGGCGAATTGCGCTGGTTTCGACCGCGTCCTTTTTTGCATCTGCGAAAAGCGGCGCATCCTTCGCGCTGGCTGTCTCGCTGAAAGATGGAGCAATATTGTTTGTGGCAATCAGGTCATTGCTTTGATGTGCGACTTCAAGCATCTGGCCGATAGGCGTGATTCCGGCAATCGGCTCCTTGCTGAAAGCCCCGATGCGGTAGCTGATGGCCCCCAGCAGCTTCCCGTCAATATAAACCGGGCTGCCGCTCATGCCTGCGACCACGCCCGTATATTCGGGCTTCGTGCCTTCAAGACGCGCGAGAATCATATCCTGCCCAGGCCCGAGCGCATTGCGCAGCAGGCCGAGGATCTGCACGCCCATCGGCTCAGGATTTACGCCTTCAAAGACGGTATAGGACACTCCGTGCAGACCACGATGCACTTGGTCCAATGGATAGAATCCGGCAGTGGAAGGCGGAGGAGTGGCGGGCAGGTTCCCGGGCTGTGCCATGAGTGCCGATGCGCCCAACAAAATCAGCCCGCCGATGTCTTTTAGGCGAATACCCACGTCTACAAGAGTAGAGCATTTTTGCTTTTGCGGAGACGAAACCTTCATGCCGCATCATGCTTGCAGGAGGATGGCCGGAAGTTTCACAATGAATCCATACATGAAAATCCCACTGGCTGCATCCCGAATTCGTCAAATCTTTGCTGGAATTGCACTGTTTTCCCTGGTATTTTGCCAAACGCCCGTTCCCGCGCAACAGCAACAGACGCAGCCAAGCCAGCAGCAAACCCAGTCAAATCAGCAACAGCAGCAGGACCAGGCTGTACCCGAAGCGGGTGGCCCTGGAGCAGACACCGGTGCCATTGCCATTCCGAAGAAGAAGGAAGAAGCCGCGCCACCGCCGCCTCCACCTGAGCCGAAGGTGAAGAACCCGCCCGGGCTGCAGAATTTTTCCCTGCGCGTCGATGTTCCTGTGGTCAATGTGGATGTGGGCGTGATCCTTGAAAAGACGCACCAGTTTGTGCCGAATCTGCAGAAGGATAACTTCCGCGTTTTTGAAGACGGCGTGCAGCAGGACGTCACAAACTTCCAACGTATTCAGGCGCCGATCACAGCCGTTCTGCTTGTCGAATTTGCCGCCAACAGCTGGTGGTTCATTCAGGACATGGAAGAGGCAGCTTATACATTTGCCCAGCAGCTCAAGCCGGATGATTATGTCGCCGTTGTGACCTATGACATGCACACGACAATCCTGACGGACTTTACGCAGGACAAGCGGCTTGTCTATCAATCCCTGAATTCGCTAACAATTCCAACCTGGCATGAAACGAACCTCTTCGACGCTCTCTATACGACGCTCGATCGCCTGACGCGCGTCGAGGGACGGAAGTATGTAGTTCTGATCTCTTCAGGACGGGATACTTTCAGCAAGATCAATCTCGACAAAGTGCTGCAGAAGATCAAGGCCACGCCCAACGTCACCATCTTTTCCATTGGCACCGGGCAGACAGCGCGCATCATGGCCGACAGCGCCGGCATGATGGGGCCGATCCGCGAGATGGACTACCTACAAGCTGACAACCAGATGACGACCTTTGCGCGCATGACCGGCGGCCAGGCTTTTTTCCCGCGCTTTGCCGGAGAAATGCCGGACATCTTTCGCCAGATCAACGACTCGATTCGGAATCAGTATGTGTTGAGCTATCACCCCACCAACAACAAGCAGGACGGCACCTACCGCAAGCTGCGTGTTGAGCTGGTGGACAACGAAGGCCATCCGTTGAGAATGCAGGATGAAAAACACAAGCCGTTGAAGTACGACGTCATTGCCCGTGATGGTTATAGAGCCAAGCAGGAAGTGGAGTAGCTAACGTTACGTTTGCATTCAGGGGTGCAGTTTTTCGCCGCGTTCAAGCATTTCCACGAATAATGCAATGCGTTTCGTCCGTGTTTCCGGCTTTTTCGCTGTCTGGACGCGCCACAGGATGGCATAGCGATTCCTGCCTTCGAGCGTCGCAAAAAACGCTTTTGCGCGAGGGCTCTTATTCAAGGCAGCTCGCAGGTCTGACGGCATTTCGGCATTTTTGGGTGAGTCATAAGCCTGCTCCCATCGCCCATCCTGTTTGGCTCGTTCGATTTCTGCCAAGCCAGCGGGCTGCATCCTGTCGCTTTCAATGAGCGCGAGCGCTTTTTCGCGATTAATTTTTGACCAGATGCTCCTGCGCCCACGCGGAGTGAATTTCTGTAGCCAGGCTTCTGCGCTGTGACCCTGCTTTTGGCCATCGATCCAGCCATAGCAGAGGGCTACTTCAATGGCCTCTGCATAGGTAATAGACGGCGTGCCTGAAGTTTTCTTCGCCAGTTCCATCCAGATCCCGGATGAAGCGCGATGGTTAGCCTTCAGCCATTTTCCCCATGCCTTCTGGCCGATGAAGGCGATGATGGGCAATTCGGATTTAGATTTCTCCGCCATCAGCAGAATTCTCGCTCGGGTATTGCAAATCTGTAACTCATTAAAAAATAAAAATGCGAAGCACCTTTCTAATCAATGTCTCAACCGCACTTTCCTCTTTCGGGTGCGCTCATGGCTTTGGCATCATAAAATAGAGAATATCTCTGGGAACTAGAGAACATCTCCGTGGAGGATCATTAGGAATGGCGACCCCCAAAGCCGAAAAGACGACGAAACCCCGTAAGGCTCCTGCCAATAAGAAGACGACCGTTGAGGCGGCAGAGCCAATTGTTATACGCCCAACCCCAACACACGATCAGATTGCCGCTCTCGCGC
Organism: Alloacidobacterium sp.; assembly: GCF_035631355.1. NCBI lineage: Bacteria > Pseudomonadati > Acidobacteriota > Terriglobia > Terriglobales > Acidobacteriaceae > Alloacidobacterium > Alloacidobacterium sp. The sequence continues at coordinate 412 of NZ_DASQIX010000029.1, read as the reverse complement.
AGAAATACTGGGCCGAGCGCGGATACACCGATGGACAAGCTGAACTGGACTGGCTGCGCGCCGAGCATGACCTGACACAGAAAGCTTCCTAAAGCAATACTTTCACTTCGTATTCATAAATATATGAACCAGCGCCGGATTAACCCGGCGCTTTTTATTGCTGGAGAGTAACACGAGGCCAGCCATCCTGCCAGATGATGGTGGATATCTGGAGTGCTGGCTTTCCGGTTTTTGCGTCGTAGGCATGGAAGACGAGCAGGTCTTTGCCGCCAGGTCCCATCCAGGCAGATTCGCCGCCGGGGCCGAACCAGCGATTGTTACCGGCTAACACCTCCGTGCCGCCACCTTCCATCATTGGCTTGCCTTCTTTGTCCATATATGGCCCGGTGATGGTTTTTGAGCGCCCGACCAT